>CAMFIX010000140.1 GCA_945952425.1 uncultured Pseudorhodobacter sp.
CAGAAAGCATATCGCTCCGCGGATGCGTTCGATTTCCGTCAGCGGATCGTCGGCCACGGGGTTGGTGATGACGACGCGGGGTTCGTGCAGCCAGACCCGGCCTTCCGCCGCGCCCTCCTGCCCGCTGGTGCCGCGGAACATCACCGGCTGCTTGTGCAGCGCAGGCCCCGTGTCGCCCGCAAAGGCGCCGAGCTCGGTCATCTCGGCCAGCACCATGGCGACGACTTCGATGGCGTCGATCTCGTCCTCGGCATAGGTGCGGGCGTCCTTGGACTGCACGACCAGCACGCCGAGCTTTTCGCCCACCCGCTGGATCGGCACGCCGAGGAAGGAGGAATAGATCTCTTCCCCTGTCTCGGGCATGAAGCGGAAGCCCTTTTCCTGCGGCGCATTGCCGGTATTGACCGGCAGGCCGGTGCGGGCGACGCGGCCCACCAGGCCCTCGCCCAGCTTCATCCGGGTCTTGTGGACGCTGTCCTTGCGCAGGCCTTCGGTCGCGCAAAGCTCCAGCGTGTCGGGGTCGCAGAACAGGTAAATCGAGCAGACCTCGGTCCCCATCGAACTGGCGATGAGATGGGTGATGCTGTCCAGCCGCTCCTGCCCCTTGGCGGGCATGGCCAGCACGTCGCGCAGGCGGCGCAAGAGCCTGCGGCTGTCGCTTTCCCTCCGGTCGGCCATGTCCCCCACCTCGGATGAATTTTTTCCCTTATTGCTGGCTTAGAGCGCCGGGGGAAGGGCTGGCAACCCGAAATCCCGGGCGGGCCGGCAATTTCCGCCGATCTGCCCCATCGCGGGCAGCGGGGGCGCGCCCGGGGGAGAGAGGGCGCCAACTTCCCCCCCGCGGGCCGCAGCGCGCGACTGGACGCAAGCCGGGCGGCGGCGTAGCATGGGGCATTGCCAAAAGCCCGAGGTCGCCCATGCGCCGATTTTTGCCTGCCCTTTTGTGCCGCGCGGCGGTTGTGCTGCCGCTGTTCTTTTCTGCCCATCCCGCCGGGGCCTTCTCGCTTTTGGCCCCGCCGCCCGCGCCCCATGGGCTGCCCCTGGTGCTGATCCAGGCGACCGGCCCCAGCGATCCGACGCCGACCGATCCCACGCCGACGGACCCCACACCCACGGACCCCACACCCACCGATCCCACCCCCACCGATCCGGGCCCGACCGCCGGCTGTCAGACCCACAGCTGCGACCACAGCGCCAATGACCCCGTCCTGCCGCCCCCGCCCAAAGGCGTGCCGGCCGATGCGGTGGGCATCACGCCGCAGAACACCGCCGCCATCGTGGCCCTGGTCGACGAGGCCAACCGCTATTGTCGCGAGCATTACGACCGGCGTTACGTCATCGACTGCATAGCCCGTGCCTATGTGCGCATCGGCCAAAGCCTGCCCTTCCGCGGCGGCTATGGCGGGGTGCGCATCGCGCTGATGAACGGCGGGACGGCGCTGCACGAACTGGCGATCAAGAACACCGACCCGACCCAGCCCGCCAAGACCGGCCCGACCGGGCGAGGCACGCCCTCGGCCTATCTGCGCCCGGTGGTGCAATCTCCAGCCGTCCTGAAGGCCGCGGGCGACATCATCGAGGGCACGCAGCTGGTGCTGCTGCGCTCGGCCGCGGGGTCGGCCCAAAGGCATGAGGCCTATACCCAGGTGGCCAATGTCGTGGGCTCCACCGTGGTCCTGTTGCGCAGCGGGCGGCGGAAGAAGCGGAAGGACCGCGCCCGGCAGGGCTGGCTCGCGGTCGTGCTGGGCCACCGCCCGCCCGAGGGCCGCGCAGGACCGGCCTGAGGCAAAGGAAAAGGGGCGCCCGCGGGGCGCCCCTTTTTGCAGGTCGGGCCAGGCTCACGTCGGGCCAGTTTCAGACCCGGTCGAGCTCGAACGTGTCGTGCAGCGTCTGCACCGCCAGCTCCATATACTTCCGGTCGATCAGCACCGAGATCTTGATCTCCGACGTCGTGATGACCTTGATGTTGATGTTCTCCGCCGCCAGCGCCGCGAACATCTTGGCCGCGACCCCCACCTGGCTCCGCATCCCGATCCCCACGACCGAGACCTTGGCGGTTTCGGTGTCGGTGATGAGATCGGCATAGGTCACGGCGCCCGAGGACCGGCTGTCCTCCAGCGCCTTCTTGGCGCGCTCCACCTGGTTGACCGGCAGCGAGAAGGTCATGTCGGTGTAAAGCTTGACGTCGCCCTCGATGCGCTCCGAGATGTTCTGGACGATCATGTCCACATTCACCTGCGCCTCGGCCAGCGGCCCGAAGATCGCGGCGGCGACGCCCGGCCGGTCCTCGACGCGCACCAGCGTCATCTTGGCCTCGTCGCGGCTGAAGGCGACACCGGAGACAACTTTCGATTCCATGATTTCCTCCTCGTCGCAGACGAGCGTTCCCGACGTTTCATCCGTATCCTCGAAGGAGGACAGCACCCGAAGCCTGACCTTGTAGCGCATCGCCAGTTCGACCGAGCGGGTCTGCAAGACCTTGGCGCCCAAAGAGGCCAGCTCCAGCATCTCCTCGAAGGCGATCTTCTCCATCTTGCGGGCCTTGGAGACGATGCGCGGGTCGGTCGTATAGACCCCGTCGACATCGGTATAGATGTCGCAGCGCTCGGCCCCGAAGGCTGCGGCAAAGGCCACCGCGGTCGTGTCCGACCCGCCGCGGCCCAAGGTCGTGATCCGCCCCGTCTCCCTCACACCCTGAAAGCCCGCGACCACCGCCACCTTGTTGCCCGCGGCGAAATCCGCGTCGATGTTCTCGCGCGGGATGGAGACAAACCGCGCCGAGGCATGGGCGGCGGTCGTGTTGATCGGCACCTGCCAGCCCTGCCAGCTGCGCGCGCCGATCCCCATCTCCTGCAGGCGCAGCGCCAGAAGGCCCGCCGTCACATTCTCGCCCGAGGACACGATCGCATCGTATTCGCGGGTGTCATACAGTTTCGACGTGCCCTCGACCCAGCCCACCAGCTCGTTCGTCTTGCCCGACATGGCCGAGACGATGACGATGACCTGATAGCCGCGCGCGATCTCTTCCTCGACCTTCCGGGCCGCATTCGCGATGCGGTCCAGATTGGCGACCGAGGTGCCGCCGAATTTCATCACCAGAAGCGGCATCGCGCCTCCCCCCTGCCCCCGGGACAAATGTCCCGGCATTGAAACCGGCGTTTCTTTAAGCGCCCCCGCCCCGGCCTGCAAGCGCAATCGCCGTAGGTCGGGGCCTGCCCCGACTCCCCCCTAGCCAAGATCCAAAGCCAGGGCGTGCAAACGCTGGTGAATATCCCCAAGCGCCGCCTGCACCGCCCGGTGCCGCGCAAGACGGCCCATGGCGCCAAGCTCCTCCGCCCGCAGGTAAACCGCGAAATGGCTCTCGCCGCTGCCGTCGTCGCCGCCATGGCCGGCATGTTTGTAACTCTCGTTCTCGACCGTCAGCACCTGCACGGTGAAGGCCGCGCGCAGCCGCGCCTCGATCTCGTCCTTTAGCGCCATTTTCATCTGCCCCCTTCAAACTTCCGCCAAAAGCCTTATCCTTGTGCCCCCGAGTCTAGAAGTCATGTCGAGAAGTCTTGTCGCAAAGACCACGAAAGAGCAGCCAGATGTCCAAGTCCCCCTTCGATTTCGACCTTCGGGTTTCCGCCGCCAAGGCGAAGAAGACCACCGGCCGCCGCGGCATGACCGGCGCGTCGGAGGCCGCCAACCGCGGCTGCGACTTCCCCGGCTGCAAGCTGAAGGGGGCCTTCAGGGCGCCGAAATCGCCCGATGTGCTGGATGAATTCTTCTGGTTCTGCAAGGATCACATCAAGGAATACAACCTGAAGTGGAACTACTTCGGCACCGCCACGGCCGAGGAATTCGCCGCCCTGCAAGAGCGCGACCGGCTGTGGGAGCGCGAGACCAAGCCGTTTTCCCGCAAGGACGACGGAAATTCCTGGGCCAGGCTCGGGGTGAATGACCCGATGGCGATCCTGGGCGAGAAGGCGACGAAATCGGCCCCCGTATCGACCGCGACGCGCAAACTGCCCCCGACCGAGCGCAAGGCGCTGGAGATCATGGATGCCCGCGACACCTGGACCAAGACCGAGATCCGCAAGCAATACAAGAGCCTGGTGAAGGATCTTCACCCGGATATGAACGGCGGCAACCGGGCGGACGAGGAACGTCTGCAGCAGGTGGTCTGGGCCTGGGACCAGATCAAGGATTCGCGGTTCTTCAAGGACTGAAGGCGGGGGCTTTGAGGTTTTTGGACCTCTGCCCTTCCCCACCGCCGGGGGCCGCCTGCCCCCGGACCCCCGGGAGTATTTGGGCCAATGTGAAAGAGCAAAGAAGCGCGCTTTGGACGCCAGTCGCGCCCGGGAGCGTGTGCCCGGACCTGCAGTCGGCGGGGCGGCGGCAGGGCCCCTCGCGATGACGGTGAAGTCGGCAGGGCCCGGCCTTCCGGTCGCCCTCGCCGCGGCGGTCCTGTCGGACGTCCCTCGCAGGGCGCCTCCCGCCTCCGGCAATGCCATCGCGGTCGGCGGGGCCACCGCTCAAGGTCGGGCGCGGCCTCTCAGTCGGCAGGGCACCTCCCCTATCCCCGCCGGATGAAGCCGTATTTCAACAGCCAGATCAGCACCCGCTCGATCACGATGGGGGCGAGGCCAGCGGCCTTGGCCTGGGCCTCCACACTCGCGGCGCCGCCCGTCACGGCGGCCAGCACGGGGTCGGCGAAGATGCGGTTCAGGCCCTGGTAGTTGCGGATCGCCAGCACCTCGGCCAGGGGTCTGGCCCCAGGGGCGGGCTCGTAGCGCTCGGCCCCCGGCACCATCTGCCCGGTCGGATAGCCGCCAAACAGCAACGAGGGCGAGGGGGCTATGGGCAGGCTGTAGCCCCGGATACGGTAGTTCTTCTCGCCGGCCGCACGGCGGATCGCGGCCTGTTCGGCCCAAAGCGCCTGCATCTGCGGAATGACCGCCCGCCAGTCGTAAAGCGCGCGCGCGCGGCGTGCCGCGGCCCGGCCCATCCGCTGGCGCAAGCCCGGATCGCGCGCCAGCTCCAGGATGCGCGCCTTCATCTCGACCATGTCGAGCTCGGTCATCGCCGAGACCGCCGCGCAATATTGCGTGTAATCGTCGATCCCGCCCTGAAAACGCAGGCTCTCGTTGACCATGTGATGGGGCGAGAGCATGCGGCTCGTCACCCGAAACCCGACATCGGGCGAGATCGTGTCCTTCAGCCCGTCCCAATCCGAGCCCAGCACCGGTAGGCCGGCCGCCATCCCCTCCAAGGGCGCGAGGCCGAAGGTCTCCTGGATGTTGTCGATCATGAACAGAAAGACATCGCCGCCCGACAGCGTCATCCTGCGGTCGGCGGCGCTCGCGCCGTCCAGCTCCAGATAGCCCACATCCGGCATCAGCTTCTCCGCGCCCTCGGCAAAGACCTTGCGGGCGTAGTCATGCTTGAACTGGCCGCAGAAGACGACATGCAGCTTGCGGTCGCCAAGTTCCGCCTGCGCGGCCTGCATGGACAGGTAAATCGGCACGGGGTCGAATTTCTCATGCGGGGTCAGGCGGGCGATGGTGACGAAGACCACGTCGTCGGGGCCCGCCCCCAGCCTTTCGCGCAAGGCGGCGCGGGCGGCATCGTCGCGGGTGAATTCCTCGGTATGGATGCCCAGGGGGATCACCGGGAACAGGGGGCGCGGCGGGGGTTCCACCCCGAAGCGGTGGCGGATGTGGTTGTCCACCAGCTCGATCTGCGTCAGGACGGAGTTCCTGACGGCGGTCGAGGTGCAGATCACCGCGTCCCATTCCATCACCGGGGCCATGCGCAGATCGAAGAGCCCGTTCATGATGCCCTGGGTCGAGGTCGTATGCGTCAGCCCGCAGATCGCCCAGGCCCCGGTGCCGCTGTCCGCCCGCCGCCAGCTTTCCGAGGCGATATTGGCGGCCGGGTAATACAGCACCTCGCAGGGCGCGATCTGGCCCGGTCGCAGAAAGCCCACCGGCCGCAGAGCCTTGCCCGGCCGGTTGGTATCGACCAGCGCCTTGACCTCGGCCGCCTCGACATTCGACTTGGTCAGGATGACGAATTCATCGACCTCGGCATGGCGGACGAAGCCCTTGAGGAAGCTCTCCCCCGCCACGCGCCGCCCGTTGATGCCCTTGTCGCCCGGCCGATAGCCGTCGGAGGCATAGAAGATCGCCGCATTCGCCCTGGCCTGGGTCGTGTCGGTCATTTCGCCCTCATCCACAGCCAGGGCGTCGGCCCGGAGCGCCATTCCCACAAGGCCAAAAGCCGGTCGAGGTCGCCGAACTCTTCCATCCAGGCCGGCAGAACCTCGCCCGCGAGCCTGCGGCCGATGTGGGTGACGGTATGGCTGGCGGCGAAGCGCGCGGCCAGCAGCGCGCTGGTGCCCGGGCGCATCCCGTCATGGCATTCGACCAGGATATCGGTCTGCGCCAGCGAGGGGGCGAGGCTTGGGTCCAGAAGCTCGACCTCCGCGCCTTCGATGTCGCAGATGACGACGCGGCGGCCCTGCAGCGCCTCGAAATCGGCGTGGGAGAACAGCCCGCCGACCTCGACCCGCGCCGCCACGCCGTTCTCGATGGCCAGCGACCGGCAGGCGGCCTGCGCCGTGGCAGAGGCATCCCGCGCCAGAACCCGCGCCCCGGCCATCCGCCGCGCCAGCCCCACCGCGTAATAGCCCTCGGCCGAGCCGATATCGACGACCAGGGGGTAATCGGCGGCGACGATCTCTTCGATCACCGGGATCAGGCTGGCCTCATAGCCGCCCAAAAGCCGCGCGGCCCGCGCCCCTTCGGTCGAGCGGGTGGAAAAGCTCATCCCCGCGAAGGGCCCGTGCTGCACGATGGGCCCGTCCCTGTGCTGGATCGTGTTGCCGATCAGCTGGCCGCGCCACTTGGCCAGCACACGCAGCGCGGCGTTCAGCGTTTCGGGCGAGGCGCCGCGGTCCAGGAGCGATTGCACCGTGGCCAGTGTGGTGTCGGTCAAAGTCTTTTGCGTCACGAAAAGCTCGCAGATCGTATCCTGTCCGCCATGACTAGCCGCAGTCTTGCGCCCTGTAAACGCCGGGCCTTTGGGGCGCCCCCCTTGCACCCCCCCGGCTTATGGTCCAAGAGTTGGGCAGCAACTATTTGGGCCTGACGCAGATGCTGGATACCGTGATGAAACCGACCGAAGAAATCTCCGTCCGCGACGTTTTCGGCATCGACACCGAGATGCGCGTGAAGGGCTTTGCCGAACGGTCGGATCGCGTGCCCGAGATCGACCCGACCTACAAGTTCGACCCGGACACGACCTTGGCGATCCTGGCGGGCTTTGCCTATAACCGCCGGGTGATGATCCAGGGCTATCACGGCACGGGCAAGTCGACGCACATCGAACAGGTGGCGGCGCGGCTGAACTGGCCTTGCGTGCCGGTGAACCTGGACAGCCACATC
>CAMFIX010000141.1 GCA_945952425.1 uncultured Pseudorhodobacter sp.
GGTAATGAGCGACGCCCTTCTGAGTTTCAAAGACATGTGCGCCCGGTTCGAGGTCACCCCCCGCACCCTGCGCTATTACGAGTATATCGAGCTTCTGGCCCCGCAAAAGCAGGGCCGCAGCCGGTTCTATGGCCCGCGCGACTGCGCCCGGCTGACGCTGATCCTGCGCGGCCGCCATTTCGGCTTTTCGCTGGAGGAAATCCGGCAATGGCTGCAGCTTTACGACGAAAAGGGCACGCGGCCGCAGCTGGAGGCCTGGCTGAGCCTGGCCGACGCCCGCCTGGCCGCGCTGGAGGCTGAGGAGGCCGCCTTGCAGGCCCGCATCGCCGACCTGCGCGCCTTGCGCGCGACCTCGGCGGAAGCGCTCGCGCGGTTGACGTGACGTTACCTTGACGTAAACGTCAATCCCCCTTCCCAAAGCCCGCCGCAGCCGCCATCCTTGTCGCAAAGGGGGGCTCTGGATGGACGACCTTCTGACCATCGGCGAGATGTGCGCGGCCTATCAGGTCACCGCCCGCACCTTGCGGTTTTACGAGCAGAAAGAGCTGATCCAGCCGCGGCGCGAGGGCGCGCATCGGCTTTACGACCGTCGGGCGCGGGCGCGGCTGCAGCTGATCCTGCGCGGCAAGAGGTTCGGCTTCAGCCTGGAAGACATCCGCCAGCTGCTGAACATGTACGAACGCGACGGGACCAATGCGGCGCAGCTGGCGCGCACGCATGAGCTTGCCGTCGCCCGGCTGGCCCAGATGGAAGCGCAGCGCGCCGAGCTGGATGTGGCGATTGCAGAACTGAAAACGGAATTGGCCGAGGGTGCCGCGATGCTCGCCGCCCTCAAGGCAGCGGAGTAAGACATGGCCTGGCATGCCCCCCTGGACGAGATGGATTTCGTGCTGCACCGCGTCTTGAAGGTGCAGGACAGCGACATTCCCGGCTATGCCGAGCTGGACCCCGGCTTTACCGCCGCGATCCTGGGCGAGGCAGGGAAACTGGCGGAGGAGGTTCTGGCGCCGCTGAACGCCGTGGGCGACCGGCAGGGCTGCCGGTTGGAAAACGGCCAGGTCCGCGTGCCGGAGGGCTTTCACGCGGCCTTCGACGCTCTGCGCGACGGCGGCTGGACGGCGATCGACTGCGACCCGGCCGACGGCGGCCAGGGGCTGCCTTACGTCATGCACACCGCCGTCAACGAGCCTTTCGTCAGCGCGAACATGGCCTTGAACATGTATATGGGCCTGACCCACGGCGCCTATTCGGCGCTGCGCCTGCATGGGTCGCCGGAGTTGAAGGCCGCCTATCTGCCCAAGCTCGCGTCCTGCGAATGGACCGGCACGATGAACCTGACCGAGCCGCAATGCGGCACCGACCTCGGGCTGATCCGCACCAAGGCCGAGCCTGCGCCCGATGAGTCGTGGAAGGTGACGGGGACGAAGATCTTCATCTCGGCCGGGGATCATGACCTGGCGGAGAACATCATCCACCTGGTGCTGGCGCGCGCTCCGGGCGGGGGGGAGGGGACCAAGGGGCTTAGCCTTTTCCTGGTGCCCAAGGTGATCGACGGGGCGCGCAATGCGGTCTCTCCGGGCAAGGTCGAGGCCAAGATGGGCATCCATGGCAATGCGACCTGCGTGATGAATTACGACGGGGCGACGGGCTGGCTGGTGGGCGATCTGCACAAGGGCATGCGCGCCATGTTCACCATGATGAACGAGGCGCGGCTGGGCGTCGCCATGCAGGGCTTTGCCGTGGCCGAGGCCGCGCACCAGGCCGCGGTGGCCTATGCGAAGGAGCGGCTGCAGGGCCACGGCACCCGCTCCGACGGGCTGGAGCCCTTGATCGTCCATCCCGACATCCGCCGCATCTTGATGGACCACAAGGCCTTCCTGCAGGGCGCCCGGGCGCTGACCTATTGGGGCGCCACGCTGATCGACCGGGCGCATCGGATGGGCGACAAGGGGGCCGATGGGGTGGTGTCGCTGCTGATCCCGGTGCTGAAAGGGTTCCTGACCGACAAGGGCTTCGAAGTCGCGGTCAGCGCCCAGCAGGTCTGGGGCGGGCATGGCTATATCGAGGACAACGGCATGAGCCAGCATGTCCGCGACGCCCGCATCGCGATGATCTATGAAGGCGCGAATGGGGTGCAGGCCCTGGACCTGGTGGGCCGCAAGCTCGGCGCCGAGGGCGGCAAGCCGGTGATGGCCTTCTTCGAGATGGTGAAGGCGGAAGTCCACGCCCATGACGACCGGCCCGAGATGGCGGAGTTCACCGCGCCGTTGAAGGCGGCCTCCAAGCAGATGCAGGCGGCGGCGATGATCTTCGTGGAGCGCGGGCTGAAAGACCCCGACGACGCGCTGGCGGGCTCGACCGACTTCCTGCACCTGGTCGGACATGTGTGCCTGGGGCTGATGTGGGTGCGGATGGCGCGGGCGGCGCTGGAGATGGGCGGCGATTTCGGCGCGGCCAAACTGGTGATCGCGCGGCATTACATGACGCGGGTCTTGCCGGCCTGCGGGCTTCATCTGGCGCGGATCGAGGCGGGCGGGAGGACGGTGATGGGGCTGAAGGCGGAGGCGTTTTGATTTCGGATAGCGCCGGGGAGGTTTCACACCTCCCCGGACCCCTCCGTGGGATATTTGAGCCAGTATGAAAGGAGCAAGGGGCGAGGGGGGGGCGCATCGTCCGGTTGCTTCGGGGGTCAAGGCGGTTCAGGCTGCGGGCGAAAGGAGGGCCCCGATGCCCAGGAGATTCCGACTGACGCGGCGGTTTCCCGTTGCGATGACCGAAGACGGCTACCGGCGCTTGCGGCGCTTTGCGCAGGAGGCCGGGTTGGAGGAAGGCGAGGCTTTGTCCTTTCTCTTCGAGAATTTTGACTCTGTGACCGATACCGAAAAACTGGTCCACCGGATGCGGCTGTTCCAGGCGGAGCTGGAGGCGAGGAAGGGATGAAACTCTACGGCTTTGGCGAAAGCGGCAATGCCTACAAGGTGGCGCTGATGCTGGCTTTGACCGGCACGGAATGGGAGCTGGAATTCGTCCCCTTCTTCACCGGCGGCACGCGCACCCCCGAGTTCCGCGCCATAAATGAAATGGGCGAAGTGCCGGTCCTAGTCGATGGCGAGGTGGTGCTGGCGCAATCGGGGGTCATGCTGGAATACCTGAGCGAGCTGACCGGCCAGTTCGGCGGCCGCGACCCGGGCGAGCGGCGCGAGGTTCTGCGCTGGCTCTTCTGGGACAACCACAAATTCTCGACCCAGATCGGCACGACGCGGTTCTTGATGAACTTCCTTGCCCCCGAAAAGCGCCCCGAGGCGGTGATCGCCTTCCAGCAGGGGCGGCTGCGCGCGGCCTATGGCGTGCTGGAGACGCATCTGACCAGCCGGGACTGGATCGTCGGCGCGGGGCCGACCATCGCCGACCTGTCGTGCTGCGGCTATCTGTATTACCCCGAGCCCTTCGGCTTTTCGCGCGAGGACTGGCCCGCCATCGCGGCCTGGCTGGACCGGATCGCGGCCCTGCCCGGCTGGAAACCGCCCTACGACCTGATGCCCCCCGCTTTCGCATAAGGAGACCGCCATGGACGCCTATATCTTCGACGCGATCCGCTCGCCCCGCGGCAAGGGGCGGCCGGACGGGGCCTTGCACGAGGTGACGGCGGTGGCGCTTTCGGCGCAGATGCTGGACGCTTTGGCGGGGCGCAACGGGCTGAAAGGGCCGGTGGTCGAGGATGTGATCTGGGGCAATGTCACCCAGGTGGGCGAGCAGGGCGGGTGCCTGGCGCGCTCGGCGGTGCTGGCCTCCGGGCTGGACCAGGGCATCCCGGGGCTTGCCATCAACCGCTTTTGCGCCAGCGGGCTGGAGGCGGTGAACCTCGCCGCGGCGCAGGCGGCGGCCCTGGGCGGCGGCTGGATCGCGGGCGGGGTCGAGATGATGAGCCGGGTGCCGATGGGCTCGGACGGGGCGGCGATTGCGGTGGACCCTTCGCTCGCCATGGGCACGGGCTTCGTGCCGCAGGGGATTTCGGCGGACCTGATCGCGACGGAATACGGGTTTACCCGCGAGGATGTCGATGCCCTGGCCGTCGAAAGCCAGCGCCGCGCGGCGGAGGCCTGGGCGCAGGGGCGCTTTGCCCATTCGCTGATCCCGGTGCGCGACCGCAACGGGCTGATGATCCTGGAGCATGACGAATACATGCGCCCCGGCACCGATATGGCGACACTCGCTGCGTTGAAACCCGCCTTCCGCGAGATGGGCGAGGTGATGCCGGGCTTCGACAAGGTCGCCCTGATGAAATACCCCCATCTGGAGCGCATCCGGCATGTCCATCACGCCGGCAATTCCAGCGGCATCGTCGATGGGGCGGCGGCGGTGCTGGTGGGCTCCAAGGCCTGGGGCGCCGCACGGGGGCTGAAGCCGCGCGCGCGCATCCGCGCCGTGGCGCGCGTCGGCACCGAACCCACGATCATGCTGACCGGCCCGGTTCCCGTCACCGAACGGGTGCTGAAATCCGCCGGGCTGACCATCGGCGACATCGACCTCTTCGAGGTGAACGAGGCCTTCGCCGCCGTCGTCCTGCGCTTTCAACAGGCCTTCGGCGTCGATCCGGCCAAGGTCAACGTGAACGGCGGGGCCATCGCCATGGGCCATCCCCTGGGCGCGACCGGGGCGATGATCCTCGGCACTTTGCTGGACGAGATGGAGCGGCGCGACCAGGCCCTGGGGCTGGCGACCTTGTGCGTCGCCAGCGGCATGGGCGCGGCGACGGTGATCGAAAGGCTGTGACATGAGGCGCTTGGCCGACGAAACGGCGCAGATGTACCGCCTGATGGGCCACCCCGTCCAGACATGCGCCTTTCGCATGTCTGCTGCCCGTGTCGTTTTCGGCCGCATAAACGTCGTTTCAACCATGGGAGGATTTACTTCTGGTTGTATCGCCAGCCTCTGCTCAAAGCGTTTCGAGGACCACTCCGCCCATGTTTTCCCGGCTGCAAGATCTCATGCAATGGCGCGCGTCGCTGCTCATGTCGGGGAAGTTCCGCGAGCTGGCGGAAGAATACCTCTACCCGCTGCCGGTCTATCTGGGCGGTCGCCAGCAGGTCTTGCGCAACAAGGCCGAGATGGAAACCGCGCTGCGCCGCCTGTCGGTCATCGCCAAAAGCAGCGGCATCACCCGGATCGACGCCACGGTCCGCGCGCTGGAGCTGCCGCGGGCCGGGCGTTTCCGCGTATGGATCAGCCACCGCGACTTCGGGCCCGAGGGGCAGCTGCGCGGCGGGGGCCAGTTCGTGCACTACTGCCGGTTGACCGACCTCGGCATCAAGACCGAGATGTCGGACTATCCCGACTGCCGCGCCGACTGGATCTCGACCGAGCCGCAGCGCGCGCTGGCCTGACGCCCGTCCAGGCCTCCCCCGCGGGGGGCGCCCATGGCTGAACGCACCATCCCCGGCCTCTCCGACCTGCTGACCCGCGCCCTGGTCACCGGCGATTTCGCGCTTTATGCCTCGCTGATGGTGCTGCCCATGCAGTTCACCCCGAGGGGCGAGAAACCTTACGTGCTGACGACCGAGGCCGAGCTGCGCGCCGATTTCGAGCTTTACGTCGATATCATGCGCCTGCATGGCGTGACCGACATCTACCGCAAGCTTCTGGGCATCGCCCGCACCGATCAGGGCGCCGAGGCGCGCTGGCTGACGCATATCCTCGTCCGCGCCAACCTTCTGACCCCGCCCTTCCAGACCTTGATGCGCGTCGTTCCCGGCGCGGGCGGCTGGAAGATCGCCGAGATCGAAAGCTCGGAAGGCCATATCCACTGGTCGATGGGCCAGGCCGTCATCGAGGACGGCGCATTCAAGAAGAAGGAGTGACCATGCCGAAGCTCGACCTGACCAAGGTGCCGGTGAAGACCGGCTCGATCTATCCCGAACCCTATGCCAGCATGGTCGCGGGGCGCACGTCGCTGCGGCTGGGCGAGGCCGGGGGGCTGACGCAATTCGGCGCCAACCTGGTGATCCTGCAGCCCGGCGCCATGTCGTCCTTGCGGCATTGGCACATGGCCGAGGACGAATTCGTCATGGTCACCGAGGGCACCTGCACCCTGGTGCAGGATGGCGGCGCGACCGAGATGAACCCGGGCGATTGCGCGGCCTTCCCGGCGGGATCGACCGATGGCCACCATTTCCTGAACCGCACCGACAAGGTGGCGAAATTCCTGGTCGTGGGCACCAAGGCCAAGGCCGAGGTGGCGACCTATTCCGATGTCGACATGCAGATCCACATGGGCGGCGGCAAGGCGCGCTTCACCTACAAGGACGGCAGCGATTGGGAGGGCCCGCGGTGATCGTCACGGCGGCCTTTGTCGAGGGCGCGCTTGGGTCGCAGACCCTCTCCGACCCGGGCGGCATCACGCAATTCGGCCTGCATCTGCAGGTGCTGGCGCCGCGGGCCTCGACGGGGGTGCGGCACTGGCATTCGGCCGAGGACGAGATGCTTTACGTCCTGGACGGCGAGGCCACCCTGCAGGACGACGCGGGCGAGACCGTGCTTTACCCCGGCGACGCCGCCTGTTTCCGCCATGGCGACCCGAATGCCCATGCGATGGTGAACCGCTCGGCCGCCCCGTGCCGCTGGCTGATGCTGGGCAGCCGCGCTTTGGGCGACATCTGTACCTATGCCGACGGCCGCCGCCAGGTGAACAGCGCCACCGATTGGCATATCGAGGCGCCGACGGGCGAGCGTCTGAAGGGCGGCGCCCTGCCCGACCATCTGCTGAACCTCGCCCCGCCCTGGGGCGCCCCCGGCACCGGCCCGCATGTCATCCGCGCTGCCCCGCCCCAACACCAGGCCGAGCAGGCCCATCCCGTCCTGGGCGGCGGGCTCGGCGCCTATGAGGTCCAGCTGATCTCCGACCGCGGCGGCCTGACCCAGTTCGGCGCCTTCATCGAGACCCTGCCGCCCGGCAGCCTCTCCAGCTTTCGCCACTGGCACGCGGCCGAGGACGAGATGGCCTATGTCCTTTCCGGCCACCCCACCCTGATCGAGGATACCGAGACGCTCCTCTCCCCCGGCACCGCCGTCGCCTGGGCCAAGGGCAAAGGCCCCGGTCATTGCCTGGCCAACCGCTCCGACGCCCCGGCCAGCTATCTGGTGATCGGCACCCGCCTGCCCCGCGACACGATCCATTACCCCGACCACGGCCTCATCACCCACAAGGACGGCCCCGCCCGCCGGTACGAGAAGACAAGCTGATGGACAGCGCCGCGATCCTGCAGGGCTATCTCGATGCGGTCGCGACCATGACCCTCGCCGCCGACTGGGACAGCTATCGCCACATGGTCCAGCTGCCCTGCGCCGTCATCAGCCATGACGAAAGCAAGATCGTCGCCACCGAGGACGAGCTGAAACTCGGCTTCGAC
>CAMFIX010000142.1 GCA_945952425.1 uncultured Pseudorhodobacter sp.
GACGCAGGCCGCACAGGCGAAAAGGAAAAGCTCCGTCGCGGTGACGCGAAAGAAGACCCGCCAGGACAGATACCGCCCGCCCGCCTGCAAGAGCCCATAGCTCGCCAGCGCCGCCGCGAAGGCCGCGGCCATGGCGCCCAGGGTCTGCCCCGTCCAGCCGGTGGCGGCCAGGATGCCCTGCAGGAAGATCACCGTCTCGGCCCCCTCGCGCATCACCGCGATCCCGGCCAGCGCGAAAATCCCCCAGAGCCGCCCGCCCGCGAGCTTCTCCGCCAGCCCCGCCTGCAGGTCGCGCTTCAGCGTCCGGCCATGGCGGCGCATCCACAGCACCATCTGCACCACCAAGGCGGCCGCGATCAGCATCAGCGCCATCTGGAAGATGTCCTGGCCCTCGGGGGGCAGGCTGTCGCCGAACTGGGTCAGGATGAAGGATAGGACGACCGCCCCGCACAGCCCCGCCAGCACGCCGCCCCACAGATAAAGCCCCGCCCGCGGCGTGCCGTTCTGCCGCAGCCAGGCCTGCAGGATGCCGATGACCAGCAGCGCCTCGATGCTCTCGCGCCAGACGACGAAGAGGATTTGCGCGATCATCTCATTTCACCGCAATGACGCCCTTGGCGGCGTCGGGATGGAAGTCGTCGAAGAAGTCGTATTCCCCCGGCGCCGCACCTTTCAGCACGACGAAAGAGGTGACCCCCGGCCCCAGCACCTTTTCCTTGCGGAGAGAAAGGCTCTCGAACTCCACTGGCTCGGTCCCCGCATTGACCAGCACGATCTTGACGCTGTCGCTCGCGGCCACTTCCAGCCGGGCGGGCGAGAAGGTGCCGTCCTTGAAGGTCAGCGTCGGGTCATCGGCCAGTGCCGGGGTGGAGAGCAGCAGAAGAATGGCGGGCTTCAGAAGATGGCTGGCCATGGCGATGCCTCAATACGTGCCCTTCTTGCCGGTGCCGGCAAAGGTGAAGTCGTAATCGGTGGTGATCGGTGCAAACCAGGGGCCGACGCCGGATTCCTTGTCGACATGGCGCCCGAACATCGGTCCGGGGGGCGAGATCGTGAAGGTCAGGTGATATTTGCCCACGCCGTCCAGCTTGACATTGTCGCCATAGTGGGGGCCGTCGCTGGCCACCATCGGCATCAGCATGCCCTTGATCGGCTGGCCGCCGTCCTTGGTCAGGACATAGGTGATGTTGAGGTAAGGCAGCCAGTCGCCCACGGCAAAGCCGTTCGGGTTGTCGTCGACCGCGTGGATATCGGCCTCCAGATGGATGTCGGTCTTGTCGGCCGGGGCCATCATGCCGGGCGGGTCCATCTCGATCGGCTGCAGATAGACCGCGCCGATCTCCATCCCCGCGGTCGTGACGGGCTGGCCGATGGGGTATTCCTTTGCTTCTGCCGCATAGGGCAGGGCGGCCAGAAGGGCGAGGGGGAGAAGGCGCATGGGACTCACCTGGGTTGTTTTCCCCCTCATAGCGCGGCGCAATCCTGAGCGAAAGAGTAGCCTATAAAAACTCTCGGGAAATTTTCCGTGATGCGGCGGTCAGTCCGGCCGCCGCGCCATCAGCCAAAGGAAGAAGACCCCGCCCGCCAGGCCGGTGACGACGCCGACCGGCAGGTCTTCGGGGGCGATGACCACGCGAGCGCCGGTGTCGGCCCAGATGAGGAACAGTGCCCCGGCGAAGGACGATCCGGGCACGACCCGCGCATTGTCGGCGCCAAGCGCCAGCCGCACCAGATGCGGCACCATCAGCCCGACAAAGCCGATGAGGCCGGAAAAGGCGACCATCACCCCGGTGATCAGCGCGCTGGCGACAAAGACGGCCAGCCGAAACCGCCCGGGGTTCAGCCCCAGGGTCGCCGCCGTCTCGTCGCCCAGCGACATGGCGTTCAGCCCAGGCGCCTGCGCCCAGATCCACAGCCCCGCGGGCCCCAGAACCGCCAGCGGCCAAAGCAGGTGCTGCCATTGCGCAAGGCCGAGGCCCCCCAGCATCCAGAAGACCACCGTATGGGTCGCCCTGGGATCGCCGAGGAAGATCAACACATTGGCCAGCGCCATGATGACGAAGCTGACCGCGACCCCCGCCAGGACCAGCCGGTCGGCCGAGCTTGCCCTGGCCGCCCGCGCGACGCCCAGCACCAGGGCTGTCGCCCCCAGCGCCCCGGCAAAGGCAAAGACCGGCACGGTCAGAAGCCCCAGCACCATGCCGGTGTGCATCAGCGCCAGGATCGCCCCGAAGGCCCCGCCCGAGGAGATTCCCAGCAGATGCGGATCGGCCAGCGGGTTGCGCGTCACCGCCTGCAGCGCCGCGCCCACCGTGGCCAGCCCCGCGCCGACCAGCCCCGCCAGGATCACGCGGGGAAAGCGGATCTCCCAGACGATGGCGGCGCGGCCGGGGCTCCAGTCCGGGGTGATCCAGCCGGGGTGCAGCTGGTTCAGGGCGATCCCCCAGACCGTGCCGAAGGGGATCGGCACCGCGCCGACCGAGACCGCGACGCCGACCGACAGAACCAGCGCGCCAAGGCAAAGGGCGAAGAGCGCCGCCCTCACAGCCCGTCCCCGCAAAGGGCGTGCTGCGGGGTGGTCAGGGCGAAATCCGCGGCCCCCCTCACAGCCCGGCAAAGCCCTGGGCGAGTTTCTTGACCGCGCCGATGTTGCGCGGGCCCGGGGTCGCCTCGATATAATCCAGCACGATGAAACGGTCGTGCTTGACCGCATCCATCCCCGCCAGCGCCGGGTTGCCCTTGAGGAAAGCGATTTTCTGCGCCGCCGTCACCTTGCCGTAGTTCACGATGACGATGACCTGCGGGTCGCGCTCCACCACCGGCTCCCAGGCGACTTCCGCCCAGCTTTGGCCGATGTCGTCCATGATGTTCCGGCCCCCTGCCGCCTCGATCAGCGCGGTCGGCATGGCATATTCGCCGGCGGTGAAGGGCTTTTCCTCGCCGGAGTCATAGACGAAGACCCGGGGGTGGCTGGTCGGCACGGGCAGGGCTGCGAGTTCCGCCTTCCAGCCCGCCACCAGCGCCTCGGCCTTGGGGCTGACGTCGAAGATCACCCCCAGGTTCAGGATATCGGCATACATGTCCTGCATCGAGGACCGCGCCTTGGCCCCGATGTGGATGCAGCTTTCGGTCAGCTCATAGGTCTTGATGCCCAGGGGCTCCAAAGCCTCGGGCGTCATCTCGCTGCCGGGTTTCAGCCCGTAATTCCAGCCGGCAAAGAAGAAATCGGCATCCGCCCCGGCCAGAACCTCCTTGTTCGGGTAATCGGGGGCGAGGTCTTTCAGCCCCTTCGCGGCATCGGGCAGCTGGGCATCCTTGGCGTAGTCATAGCCGGACAGCCCGGTATAGCCCGCCATGTGGTCCTGCAGGCCCAGGGTCAGCATCATGTCGGTCAGGTTGATGTCGTTGGAGACGGCGCGGCTGGGGGCAGCGTCGAAGGTCACCTCGCGGTTGCAGCTTTTCACGGTGACCGGATAGGCCAGGGCGGGGGTGCACAGCAGGCAGAACAGGGCAGAGAGTTTCAGCATCGTCATCTCGCGGTCAAAGGTGAAAGGCAAAGCGCGGCCGGGCGCCAGAGGCATCGACCTTGGCGCGAACCTGGAAGGCCCGGGCGAGGTTCGTCTCGGTCAGGGCTGTCAGGGGCGGCCCGTCGGCGAGGATGCGGCCCTCGTGCAAAAGGATCACCCGGTCGGCGAAATCGGCGGCCAGGGTCAGGTCGTGCAAGGTGGCGATGACCGTCTGGCCAAGCGCCCGCAGCAGGGCCAGAAGCTCCAGCTGGTGGCGGATGTCCAGGTGGTTGGTCGGCTCGTCCAGCACGATGATCTTGGGTTCCTGCGCCAGGGCGCGGGCGACCACGGTGCGCTGCCGCTCGCCGCCCGACAGCGTGCCGAAGGGGCGATGGGCGAGGTCGCAAAGGTCCATCCGTGCCAGCGCCGCCTCGCAGATCGCGGCGTCGCGGCGGCCTTGGGCGGAAAGCCCCGCCCCCCAGCCCTGGCGATGGGGCAGCCGCCCCAGGGCCACGATCTGGCGCACGGTCAGGCCAAGGTCGGAGGGTTGCTCCTGCAGGACCGCCGCCACCTGCCGCGCGGCCTCGGGCGCGGGCATCAGCCACAGGTCGCGGCCCTGCAGCAGGACCGTGCCGCGGCTGGGTGGGTGATAGCGGTAGATCAGCCGCAAGAGCGAGCTTTTCCCCGCCCCGTTCGCGCCGCAGATCGCCAGCACCTGGCCCTGCGGCACCGCAAGGTTCAGGTCGTGCAGGATGGGGCCGCGGCCCGGAGGCCCCCAAAAGACGCCGCGCAGGTCCAGCACGCTCATTGCAGCGCGCCCGCTCCGGTAACGACCATCGCCGCCGGCACCCGGGAAAGCGCCCGGTCGCGCAGGCTCTCGGGCCAGTCGCCTGCTGCCGCCCAGCCGTTTTCCCGCGCGGCATAAAGCTGCGAGAAGGCGATCAGCGCCTCGATATCGGCATCGGCCTCGATGTCGCCGAAGGCCCAGGTGGTCTTGGCATTGGCGCGCCAGGCCACGGTGCAGGGCTGGTAACCGCGCCGGGCGCAGGCAGCGAGGCAGGCCGTGCCCGAGACCTCGAAGCTCTCGGCCATGCCCGCCGCCCCGATCGCCGCGCGCAGCTTTTCCAGAAGCGCGATGCCCGGCAGGCAGGCGCTGCCGGTGTGGCGGCACGCCTGGCAGACCAGGATATGGTGGCGGTCGGGCCCGGCGGCATGTGCGGGCACAGGCCCGGCCGCATCGGTTGCGGGCATTTGCCCAACATTATCACTTGCGGGCATTCGCCCGCGGGAAGGTTTCGTCATCACAAGCTCCTTCCGGGGCACCCCGCCCGGCGTCATGGGTTTGTGATGGCAGGTCTCCTGACTCGCGGGTCTCGGCTTGCCCCGCCTTCCCGGGCCTGGGGGCCCAGTGGCTTTGGGGGTCGCTCTCCGCTTACAGTTGCGGGGGCAGTCACGGCATCGGCGCCCTTCGGCTCTTCCTCACCGTATTCCCTTTTCACCCGGCCGCGCTTGGCTTGGCCGGGACCATCGCGGGCAGATTGGCCGGGATAAGCGGGGCGGTCAAGCCGGGAAGCGACTGAACCAGCAGGAAGGGCGACGCGGCGGGCACGCGGTTGACCGGCAAGGCGCAGTCGTAGACGCCCGCGATCAGCGCATCGGTCAGGACGGAAGAGGGCGCGCCATCCGCCACCAGCCGCCCCCCGTGCAGCGCCAAAAGCCGGTCGGCGCCGCGCACCGCGAGATTCAGATCGTGCAGCACCATCAGGACGCCCCCGCCCCCCCGCGCAAAGGCCCGCGCCCGGTCCATCACCGCAACCTGGTGGGCGAGGTCGAGCGAGGAGACCGGCTCGTCCAGCATTAGCCAGAAGGGCGCCTGCGCCGCGGTCTCGGCCTGGATCAGCGCGCGGGCCAGGTGCATGCGCTGCGCCTCGCCGCCCGACAGCTCCATCGCATTGCGGGGGCCGAAACCGGCAAGGCCGACCTCGGCCAGGAAGGGCTCGACGGCCAGGGGGCGACGGGCGCCGAGGGTCACGACCTCGGCGACGGAGAAGGGGAAGGACAGGCTTGTCGCCTGGGCCATGACCGCGCGGGCCTCGGCCAGGGCGCCGGGGGCGGTGCGGGCGACCTCGGCCCCGTTCAGGCGCACGCTGCCGCGATAGGGCAGGGCGCCCGACAAGGCGGCCAGCAGCGTCGACTTGCCCGACCCGTTCGGCCCGATCAGCACCGAGACCTCGCCGGGGCGCAGGGTGAAGTTCAGCCCCTGCAGGATCACGCGCTTGCCGCGGTGAAGGGTCAGGTTCTCGGTCTGGATCATGCTTGCGCCCGCCTGGCGAGGAGGATCTGCAGAAAGACCGGCGCGCCGATCAAAGCGGTGAGGATGCCGATGGGCAGCTCGGCCGGGGCGACGAGGCTGCGCGCCAGGACATCGGCGGTGACCAGCAGCATCCCCCCCAGCAGGGCCGACAGCGGCAGGAGGACGCGGTGATCGGGGCCGAAGGCCAGGCGCAGAAGATGGGGCACGACGATGCCGACAAAGCCGATCCCCCCCGCGAGGGCCACCGCCGCCCCCGTGCCCATCGCGGTCAGCAGGATCGCCCGGGCCTTCAGCGGCTCGACCCGGTGGCCCATGTGAAAGGCCGCCGCTTCGCCCAGGCTCAGCGCGTTCAGCCCCAGCGCCAGCCGCGGGGCCAAGAGCATCATCGGCCCGATGGTGGCACCGGCCAGCGCGACCTTGGCCCAGGTTGCGCCGCCCAAGGAGCCCATCGACCAATAGGACACATCCCGCAGCTGCGTGTCGCTGGCCATGGTGACCAGAAGCCCGGTCACCGCCCCGGCCAGCGCCGACAAGGCGATGCCCGCCAGAAGCAGCAGCGCGATGTCGGTCGCCCCCCCCTTCTGCGCGATCCGCGACAGCAGCACGACCGCCGCCCAGCCGCCGCCGAAGGCCGCCGCCATGGTCAGGAGCGGCCCCGAAAGGCTGCCGCCCAGCACGATGGCCAGCACTGCGCCCAAGGCCGCTCCGGGGCCAACCCCGATCACGCCGGGATCGGCCAGCGGGTTGCGGAACAAGGCCTGCATCAGCACGCCCGAGACCGCCAGACCTCCGCCCACCAGCAGGCCCAGAACCAGCCGCGGCAGGCGGATGTCATAAAGCACGATGCTGTCCTGCAGGCTCAGCCCGGGGCCGGTCAGCGCCTGCACCAGCCGCAGCGGCGTGAGCCCCGTCGCCCCGGTGCCCAAGGCCGCCAGGATCACGGCGCCGAAACCCAGCAGGAGAAGCCCCCGCATCCTCAGGCCCCGTAAAGCGCCGCGTGCAAGGCCAGCGCCGCCTGGCCCGTGCGCGGCCCGAAGCCCAGGAGGAACATGCCGTCCATCGCGATCACCCGTTGCGCGCCGTGGGTCCGCCCCAGGGCCGGATGGGCCGCGATCATCTCGGGCGTGATCGAAAGCTCTCCCTCGCGGTCCATCACCAGGATCGCATCGGGATTGGCCGCCAGAACCGCCTCGTCGGTCATCGGTTTGAAGCCCTGGAACCCCGTCGCGGCGTTCTCGGCCCCCGCCAGCGCCAGGATGCCCGCCGCCGAAGAGCCCTCGCCCCCCGCCATCACCTTGCCGCCCTGCAGCGAGAGGACAAACAGCACCCTTTGCCGGGCGGTCACCGCGGCGGCCTTCGCCGCGGCGGCGTCGAGGTCGGCCTGCACCTTGGCGACCAACGCGGCGCCTTCCTCTGCGCGCCCAAGCGCCTCGGCCGTCGCGGTGATCTTGGCCGCCACACCTGCGGCGCTTGGCGTGCCGGGCAGGGTGACAAAGCGGATGCCTGCGGCTTTCAAG
>CAMFIX010000143.1 GCA_945952425.1 uncultured Pseudorhodobacter sp.
CTGGAGGTGCTGGCCGAATGGGGCGTGCCGGTCGCCCCCGGCCGGACGCCGACCGATGACCTCGCCGACGCCTCGCTGCGCCGCGAGGCCTACGAGGCCGGCCGCCCCAGCGCCGAAACCGCCTGCCGCACCGGCGACGCCCGCTTCTTCCCGGTGGCGGGATGATGCGCGGACCCGTTCAAACGCACGGTCGGCAAGCCACGAAGCGGACCACGCAGTCGGCAGGGCCAAGGCCCGGCGAACTGAAACGCCATGTAATTCGGCAGAGCCCGACGCGGCGGTCGGCAGGGCCCACGCCCCTCGCCCCGGCGCACCGCCCCAGTCGGCAGAGCCCCCCGGAGGTCGCCTGATGTGCCTCGGCATCCCCCATCGCCTCGCCTCGGTCCAGGGCATCCTCGGCCTCACCGACACGGGCGCGGCCATCGACCTCTCCCTCACCCCCGAGGCGCGGCCCGGCGACTGGCTGCTGACCTTTCTCGGCACCGCGCGCGAGGTGATCCCCGAGGCCCGCGCCGCCCTCATCGCCGAGGCGCTTCAGGGCCTGGCCGACATCCTGGCCGGGGGCGATGGCGCGCAGGCCTTCGCCGATCTCGACCGCCCGCCCCAGCTGCCCCCCCATCTGCAAGCGGCCCTCGATGCCGGACAGGAGACCGCCTGATGCACGACCTCGCCCCCCAAACGCTGCCCCCCGCGAAAACCCACCCGCTGATCGCCCGGCTGGAAAGCGACTTCCACTACCCCCGCCTCGCCAGCGCCCATGACCTCGCCGAGTTCCTCGCCCGGCCCGGGGCGCATTGCCTCTTCGTCCCCGGCGACCCGCGCCGCAACCTTGAAACCCTGGATGCCGCCGTCATCCTGCCCGAGCTGGTCCAGGCCTTCCAACGCGCCTTCGACTGCGCCCTGATCGACGATGCGATCGAGGCCAGCCTGCGCGAAGAGACCCGCGCGCTGAAGACCCCGGGCTTCCTCTTTTACCGCGACGGCCAGTTCCTCGGCGCCATCGAGAAGGTGCGCGACTGGTCCGACTATCTCGGCCGCATCACCTATCTGCTTGGAGCCCGCGCATGAGCCCCTTCACCTTCCCTCCCGCCGGCTTCGGCCCCGGCAGCCAGCCCGACCCCGAGGGCGAGCTGCAATATATGCCCATGCCCTCGGGGATGCGGACCTATTCCCCCCATATCCCCGAGGCCGGAGAAGGGATGGCCGAGGCCCTGGCGCTTCTGGCCGAGATCTCTGCCGCCTGCACCATCGCGGCGCAGGGCGGCCCGAATGCCAGTTTCGACCTCGCGACCCTCTCGCCCCCCGCCCGCCGGATCGTGGCCGATGCGCTGGGGTCGGGCGAGGTCTCGATGAAACTCCGCGGCCTGCCCGCCGTGCTGATCCAGGAAAGCGTCTTCGCCGGGGTCTGGATGCTGGCAGCTTCCGGCATCGACCGCGTCGAGGTCGGCCCGATCCCCGCCCAGGTGCTGGCCCGCGCCCATATGCCCTACAGGCCCGCCATCGGCACCCTGGCCGCCCGCCGGAACGGCCTCGCCAACGGCCCCTCGATCCTAGCCGAGCTGATCGACCGCTCGCGCCGCCACCGCCCCGGCGCCCTGCATGTCGTCAACCTGACCCTGTTGCCCCATACGCCCGAAGACCTGGATTACCTGGCCGAGGCCCTGGGCGAGGGCGCCCTGACCCTTCTGTCGCGCGGCTATGGCAATTGCCGGATCACGGCGCTGGCGCTGCCCCACCTCTGGCGCGTGCAGTTCTTCAACTCGATGGACACGCTGATCCTGGACACGTTCGAGATCACCGACCTGCCCGAAACCGCGCTGGCCGCGACCGAAGACCTGTCCGACGGCGCCACCCGCATCCTGGACGTGATCGAGGCCATAAGATGACCACTTTCGAAGGCAGCTACCTTGGGGCCTCCGACAAGATCTCGCCCAGCGCCATCATGGAATGCAAGATCTGCTGGACGCCCTACGACCCCGCCGAGGGCGACGACAGCCGCCAGATCCTGCCCGGCACGCCCTTCCTCGCCCTGCCCGAGGACTGGTCCTGCCCGGGCTGCAATGCCCCCAAGGCGCAGTTCCTGGTCCGCGAAGACCCCGGCAGCCAGGCGGCCTCCGAAGCCTCCGAGATCGAGGCCAAGACCCGCGCCCTGGTCGCCGATTTCACCGAAATCTTCCATGCGAAGATGCGCGACCTGCCCATGGTCAACCAGGCGCTGCATGTGCAGGCCGTGGGCTTTCAGCGCCAGGCCAGCGGCATCCTGGGCGTGCTGATCGCGCCCTGGTTCATGAATCTGGTGCTGATCCCCGACCAGCCGCTCGGCCTGAAGATGGGCGAGAAGATCACCCTCGCCTTCCCCTCGGGCGACTACGAATTCCTGTGCAACACGCGCGAGCAGACGGGCGAATACCTGGCCTGCGCGCTCTTTTCGCCGATGGGGGATTTCACCAGCCAGCTGCAGGCGGTCGAGGTGGCCCATGCGGTGATGGCCGAACTCTTCAAGCCCGAAAACCGGGCCGAGACCGACCGCAGCGCCGAAATTCGCGCCCGGGCCGAGCGCCCGATCCCGCTGGAGGCCCTGGGCGCCGAGACCGACCCCCTCCCCACCCGCCGCGCCCTGATGACCGGGGGCCAGGGGTGAGGCGGCCCCCATCCCGCCACGGCGCCCCTGCGACAAGGGTCACCCCATGACCCCGGGCGCCGAAATCCGCCTGACACCCGGCGGGGCCAAGGTCATCCCCGCCCCCGCCCTGCCGCTCACGCGCCTGCTTGTCGGCAAGACCGCCGCCGAGGCCGCGGCCCTCTTGCCCCGTCTCTTCAACCTCTGCCCCCAGGCGCAAGAGCAGGCCGCCCGGCTGTCGCTGGGCCTGCCCCCCCTGGCCGACACGCGGGCCGAGACGATCCGCGCCCACCGCAACCGGCTGTTCATCGCCCTGCCCCTGGCGCTTGGGCTGCCCCCCCGTCCGGGGTGCCAGGATGCCCCGGGCCTGACCCGGGGCCTCGACCTGAACGCTTTTCTCGCCTCCGACGCCCCCCTCTCCGCCCTCGCCCGCCACCTGCGCGCGGCCTTCCCGCCGGGCGCCGCCCTCACCCGCCCCCTGCCCTTCCCCAGGGGCGCCCAGGCCCTGGCCCCATCCGCTTTCGAGAACTCCCCCGCCGGGCGCCAGGCCCAGACCCCCCTGATGCAGGCGCTGGAGGACGCCGAAGGCCGCTCGCCCTTCTGGCGGCTGATCGGGCTGATGGCCGACCTGGATGCCGCCCTTGCGGGCGCCCTGCCCCCCGACACGCCCGGCCCCACTGCCACCGTCCAGGCCGCCCGCGGCACCTATGCCCTGCGGATCGAGACCCACGCCGGCCGCGTCACCGCCCTGACCCGCCGCACGCCGACCGACCACCTGATGGCCCCGGGCGGCGCGGTGGAGCAGTCGATGGCCACCTGCCCCGCCCCCCTTGCGCCGCTGCTGCTGGCGCTGCACGATCCCTGCGTCGCGGTGGCGATCCGGGAGGCACAAGATGCATGAGATGAGCCTCGTCGAAGGCATCCGCGCCATCGTGATGGACCAGGCCGCCGCGCATGGCTTCACCCGCGTGACCCGGCTGCGGCTGGAGGTCGGACGGTTCGCAGGCGTCGAAAAGCCCGCCCTCGCCTTCGCCTGGGACGTGGCGATGAAGGGCTCGCCCGCCGAAGAGGCCGAGCTCGAGATCCTCGACCTGCCTGGCCAGGCTTTGTGCTTCGACTGCGGCGTGACGGTGGACATCGCCGAGCGCCTCGCCCCCTGCCCGCTCTGCGGCGGGGGGAAACTGCTGCCCCAGGGCGGGGATGAGATGCGGATCAAGGATATGGAGGTGATCTGATGTGCAGCGTATGCGGGTGCCACGACACCCCGGTCTTCGACGCCAAACCGGCCCCCAAGGTGCCGTTTGACAATGTCCTGGCGGGCAATGTCGCACCCCATCACCACCATTACGGCCAGGGGGCTGCGGGCGTCTCGGTCCCCGGCCTCTCCCAGGCGCGGCTGATCGAGGTCGAAACCGCGGTCCTGTCCAAGAACGACGCCTTGGCGGCGGGCAACCGCAAGGTGCTGGAGGGGCTGGGGATTCTGGCCCTGAACCTCGTCTCCTCCCCGGGCTCGGGGAAAACGACGCTGCTGTGCAAGACGATCGAGGCTTTGCAGGGCACGCCGCTGGCCGTCATCGAGGGCGACCAGCAGACCCAGAACGACGCCGACCGCATCCGGGCGACCGGGGCGCGCGCGCTTCAGATCAACACCGGCAAGGGCTGTCACCTCGATGCCGAGATGGTGGGCCGCGCCATCGACGCCCTGCGGCCCGAACGGCAGTCCATCCTCTTCATCGAAAACGTCGGCAACCTCGTCTGTCCGGCGGGCTTCGACCTGGGGGAATATGCCAAGGTCGCCATCCTCTCGGTGACCGAGGGAGAGGACAAGCCCCTGAAATACCCCGATATGTTCACGGCCTCCAAGCTTGCGATCCTGACCAAGCTGGACCTGGCCCCGCATTGCGACGTGGACCTCGACCTCTACGAGGCGAACCTGCGCCGGGTGAACCCCAGGATCGAGATCCTCCGCCTGTCGTCGAAGACCGGCGAGGGGATGGACGCCTGGCTCAGCTGGCTGAAGGCCCAGGGATGACCCGCCCCGCGATCCTTCTGGTCGACGACGAGCCCCATTCGCTTTCCGCCATGCGCATGGCCTTGGAGGACGAGTTCGACTGCCTGACGGCGGGGGATACCTCGGCCGCGCTGGCGTTGATGGAGGCCGAATGGGTGCAGGTCGTGATCTGCGACCAAAGGATGCCGGGCCAGACGGGGGTCGAATTCCTGACCGCGCTGCGCGAGCGCTGGCCCGAGGTCGTGCGCATCATCATCACCGGCTATACCGACGCCGCCGCCATGGCGAGCGCGATCAACGAGGCGGGCATCCACCAGTTCCTGACCAAGCCCTGGCATCCCGACCAGCTGGTCATGGCCGCACGGAACGGGTCGCGACTCTTCCAGCTCGCCCGCGACAATGAACGCATGGCTTTGGAGATGCGCTTCCTGGCCACGACTGCGCAGGGAAAGCTCGACCGCAAGCGCCAGGCGCTGATCGAGGGCATGGGGTTTGAGACGATCCTGCGCGCCCCCGGCTCTCCCATGAATGCGGTGGTGGAGGCCGCCCGGCGCTATGCGACCTTCGACGTGCCGGTTCTGATCACGGGCGAGGCCGGGACCGGCAAGGCGCGGCTGGCGCGGGCGATCCACTACGGCTCTTTGCGGTCGGACAAACCCGTGCAGGGGCTGAACCTGGCCGGCCTGCCCGAAGAGCTTGCGATGCTGGAGCTGTTCGGCGCGAAACGGGGCGTGCTGGCGGGGGGCGTCAACAAGATCGGCCTGGTGCAAAAGGCCGACCGGGGGACTTTGTTCCTGGATGGGGTGGAACATGCCTCCCCCGCCCTGCAACTGGCCCTCTGGCGGTTGGTCGAGGAGGGGAGCTTTTCGCCCCTCGGGGGCCAAGAGGTTCTGACGACCAACCTGCGCCTCGTGGTCGGCGCCGGGGCCGACCTGGCCCGCCGCGTGGCCGAGGGCGCCTTCCGCCCCGACCTGTATTACGCGCTGGCCGTGGCGGAAATCACCCTGCCCCCCTTGCGCGCCCGTCGCGGCGACGTGGCTTTGCTGGCGCAGCACTTCCTGGGGGAACTCTCGGCCCGCCACGGCAAGGCGGCGCATGGCTTCACCCCCGCCGCCCTGGAATTCCTGGAGGGCTACGACTGGCCCGGCAACCTGCGCGAGCTGACGGCCGAGGTCACGCGGATGCTGGTCTTTGCGCAAAGCGCCCTGCTGGGGGCCGAGCTGATTTCCCGCCCCATCCTGCAGGCTCCGCCGTCCGACATGGGCGCCGACCGCTCGGCCGAGGGCGTGCTGACCGCCGATGGCACGCTGAAGGACCGGGTGGAGCTGATCGAGATGCGGATATTGCGCGAGACGCTGACCCGCCAGCGCTGGAACAAGAGCCGGGCGGCGGCGGAACTGGGGCTTTCCCGCGTGGGTCTCCGGGCCAAGCTGGAGCGCTATGGCATCCACGACCCAAGCGGTCGCCTGGTGGAAGAGGAGGACGACTAGATGTGTCTGGGCATTCCGGGGCGGATTCTGGCTTGGGTGGATGAGGGCGCGCTGATGGCGATGGCCGAGGTGTCGGGGGTGCGCCGGGCGGTCAACGTGGCCTGCGTGGCCCACGGCGACCCGATCGGCAAATGGGCGCTGATCCATGTGGGCTTCGCGATGAGCCTGATCGACGAGGACGAGGCCGCGCGGACTTTGGAGGCCTTGCGCGACCTTGGCGAGGCGCAGGAGGCTTTGGAGCAGATGCGTGCGGGCGACCTGGCTTTGGAGGGCACGCGATGAAGTTTGCCAGCGAATTCCGCGACCCCGCCCTGGCGAAGGCCCTGCTGGCGGCGATTGCCGCCAAGGCCGAGGCCATCGGCGTCACCCGCGCCAAGCCCCTGCACATCATGGAGATCTGCGGCGGCCATACCCATTCGATCTTCCGCTATGGGCTGGACAAGCTGGTCCATGAGGGCATCGAATTCATCCACGGCCCCGGCTGCCCGGTCTGCGTCCTGCCCATGGCGCGGGTGGACGAATGCGTGGACATTGCGGAAAAGCCCGGGGTGATCTTCACCACTTTCGGCGACGCAATGCGGGTGCCGGGGCATCGGAAATCCTTGATGCAGGCCAAGGCGGGGGGGGCGGATGTGCGGATGGTCTATTCTCCGCTGGATGCCCTGGAACTGGCCCGACGCAACCCCACCCGCGAAGTCGTCTTCTTCGGCCTGGGCTTCGAGACCACGACACCCTCGACCGCGCTCTCGATCCAAGCCGCTGCGCGGGAGGGGCTGACCAACTTCAGCGTCTTCTGCAACCACATCACGGTGCCCGAACCGATCAAGGCGCTGCTCGACGACCCCGACATGGTGCTGGACGGCTTCATCGGGCCGGGCCATGTCTCGATGGTGATCGGCGTGCATCCCTATGATTTCATTGCCCGGGACTATGGCAAGCCCATCGTCGTCGCGGGGTTCGAGCCGACCGACCTGTTGCAATCCGTCCTGATGATCCTGACCCAGGTGCAGGAAGGCCGGGCGGCGGTCGAGAACCAATATGCCCGCGTCGTGCCCGAACACGGCAATGCCGTCAGCCTCGCCGCCATCGCGGATGTCTATGAAAAGCGGCCCTCTTTCGAGTGGCGGGGCCTTGGCGAAATCGACGCCTCGGGCCTGCGCGTAAGGCCGAAATACCGCGCCTTCGACGCCGAAGAGAAGTTCGGCATCGGCTATGC
>CAMFIX010000144.1 GCA_945952425.1 uncultured Pseudorhodobacter sp.
GGCGCCGCCTTCGACGCCTCGGCCGCGGCGCAAGGCATGACGCGCGAGGCCGCGGTGGGCAGCCGGACCGGCGGCTTGGGCGCCGCCCCCCGGGCCGATCTGCGCGCCCCATTCGCCGAGGAGGCGCGGCTTTCGGTCGATCTCGACGCGCTGCGCCGGGCCGAGCCCTTCTGGCGCATGACCATGCCTTGGGCGATGGGCGACTGGGCCACGCTGCAGGCGACCTGGGCCGATTACCGCCCCGCGGTGCCGACGACGCAGGATGGCGCGGTCACGGCGGGGGTGGGGTTCCTGGGCGGCCATGGGCTGGGCGCGGGCCTTTCGCGCGGGCTCCGACGGCTTTTCCGCCGGGCCTGAGCCGCCGCCTTGACCTCCTCCCGCTTTCTGACCATGGTCGCGGCCTGACCCGGAGGCCCCATGACCCGTCCTTTCGCCGCTTTCGAATTCCTCATCGCCTGGCGCTACTTGCGGGCAAGACGGGCCGAAGGCGGAGTGTCGGTCATGACCTGGATCACGCTTTTGGGCATCACCCTGGCGGTTTTCGCGCTGGTCGCCACCTTGGCCGTGCGCGCGGGCTTTCGCGCGGAATTCGTCGATACGATCCTCGGCGCCAATGCCCATGTCACGGTCTATCCCTCGGGCCAGGTCGATGGAAATGGCAACATGGTCAAGGGCTTCACCGATTACGACGCGATGACGGCGCGCATTCGTGCCGTGCCGGGGGTGACCTATGCGGCGCCGATGGTGCGGGGGCAGGTCATGGTCTCTGCCTTCGACCAGGTGGCGGCGGGGGATGTCTATGGCATGGCGCAGGCCGACCTTGCCGAGCTGCCGCGGATCGGCAAGGGCACGAAGGCGCAAGGTTCGCTGGACGATTTCGACAAGGGCATTGCGCTCGGGTCCGAGCTTGCGCGCAGCCTCGGCGTGGCGGTGGGCGACAAGGTCAAGCTGATCTCGCCCAACGGGCCCAAGACCGCCTTCGGCCAGGCCCCGCGCGTCAAGGTCTATCCGGTGGTCTATATCTTCACCGCCGGGCGCTATGACATTGACAAGATTAGAGTTTACATGCCCTTCACCGAGGCGCAAAGCTTCTTCGACCGCGAAGGCATGGCCGATGAGATCGAGGTGATGACCGCCGATCCCGACCATGTCGAGGCGCTGAACGACCCGCTTCTGGCCGCGACCTCGCCCAATGGCAATCTTTGGACCTGGAAGCAGAGCTCGGGCAATTTCCTGCGCGCGCTGACGGTGGAGGACAATGTGATGTTCGTCATCCTCTCGATCCTGGTGCTGATCGCCACGCTGAACATCGTCTCGGGCCTGATCATGCTGGTCAAGAACAAGGGCCGCGACATCGGGATCTTGCGCACGATGGGGCTGACGGAGGGCTCTGTCCTGCGGGTGTTTTTCCTGTGCGGCGCCTTTACGGGGACGATCGGGACGGTTCTGGGCCTCGGCCTCGGCTGCCTTTTCGCGCTTTATATCGACCCGATCTTCAGCTTCATCAACTATTGGTCGGGCGGCGGCGTCTGGGACCCCTCGATCCGCGGCATCTACAACCTGCCGGCCAAGCTGCAGGCGCAGGATGTGGGCTCGGCCGCGGCCCTGGCCCTGGGACTGTCCTATGTCATCACGATTTTCCCGGCGCGGCGCGCGGCGCGGATGAACCCGGTGGAGGCGCTGCGCCATGAGTGAGACGCTGCGGCTGGAGGGGATCGAGAAGGGTTACAATCGGGGAAAACCCGGCGAAGTCATGGTGTTGCGCGGCGCCTCCCTGCGGCTGGAGGCGGGGGAGGTCGTGGCCCTGGTCGCCCCTTCCGGCGCGGGCAAGTCGACGCTTTTGCATATCGCGGGGCTGCTGGACACGCCCGATGCGGGCTCGGTCCGCTATGGCGGGCGGGCGATGGCGGGCCTGTCGGATCGCGACCGGACGGCGGCGCGGCGCGGCGAAGTGGGCTTCGTCTACCAGTTCCACCACCTGTTGCCCGAGTTTACCGCGCTGGAAAACGTCGTCCTGCCGCAGCTCGCCCATGGCGTGCCGCGCGCCGCGGCCGAGGCGCGGGGGCGCGACCTCCTGGGGCGCGTCGGCGTCCTGCCGCGGGCGGACCATCGGCCGGCGGCGCTGTCGGGGGGCGAGCAGCAGCGCGTCGCCTTCTGCCGCGCCCTGGCCAATGGGCCGCGGCTGTTGCTGGCCGACGAGCCGACCGGCAACCTCGACCCCGAGAACTCTGCCCATGTCTTCGAGGTGCTGATGGAGATCGTGCGCGAAACCGGCCTCGCGGCGCTGATCGCGACGCATAACATGGAGCTCGCCGCGCGGATGGACCGGGTGGTGCGGCTGGAGGGCGGACGGGTGGCGGGCGGGAACTGACGCGGTGGTGATTCCGGAATAGCCTTGGCCCGGCGGCAGGTCGCGGGAAACTACCCTGTTGTTTCAGCATCTTACCCGGTATAGGCGGCCAGTTCCGGCAGATCGACCACGCTGAAGAGCCGTTTCCGCGCGCCCTCGATCCGTTCGACCATGCCCTCGGGCCGTCCATCTGGATGTTCGACGAAACCCACCCGCTCGATCGCCAGCATCTCTTCGACGGCCAGCCCGATCTTTTCGCCCGCAACCTCGACAACGATCACCGCCGAGAGCGGGCCATAGTCAAGGTGCCCGCCGACCAGCAGGTCGGAGAGCGAGAAAATCGGCAAAAGGCCGCCGCGATGGGCGATGGTGCAAAGATGTCGGCTCTGGCTTTGCGCGTCGATGACGCGGGGCGGAAGGCTCACGATTTCCTGCACTTGCTCGATGGGCAGGGCGAAATCGCCACCGGCGCGGAAGAGCAGCGCCGTCGCGCGGCGGCCCCGCAGGCGGTTGGCGCCAAGCGCGGCCCCGCTGCGCCGGGCCAGCGCCGCGAAGTTCCGCAGGTCCGCGTCGCCCGCGATCTTGTCGGGGTCCAGCACATGATACCAATGCGTCGGGCTGACCGGAACCGCGCCGAGGAAAAGGTCGCTGCGCCGCGCCAGCACGCGGGGCATTGGTGAAATCAGGCTGCGCTTGATCTGGATGATGTCGCGCACGCGGTCGGCGCGCAGGGCGAGGCGATGCTCGTCCTCGAACTTCAGGACGATGGCGCCGGCGCTGCGCGGCCGCGTGCCGTCATGGGGCATCCCGGCCATGGCCAGCGGGTTGATCAGCGGGATTTCCAGGTCGAGCCTGCGGATCGTGCCTTCGCAGGGGCCCGAGACCAATGTCGGGCCGCCGACCTCGGTATCGGGGACGGTGCCATCCACGCGCCCAACGGCGATGACGAAATCGCGGCCGCCCAATTCGAAAAGCAGGTATTGTTCGGAAATGTCGCTGGCTTTGGCCGCGGCGCGGCTGTCGCGCGTTGCGGGAATACCAAGCGCGATCAAGGCGTTGGGGTCCAGCATGGCGACGGCCTCATCGCCGAGGAGCCCAAGCCGGGGGAAGATGCTTTCGCTGGTGCCGCGCGCCGAGGCCGCGATTTCCTGGTAGCGGATCTGCTGCTCCAGCACGATGCGGCGAGTGGCCCGGGCCCGGAAGGCGATGAGCCCGCCCGCAACGCGCAGCACGACGAGGATGCCGCAACCATCCTCCGCCGGCCAGCCGAGCAGCGCGGAGAAATCGACGACGGGCACGGCGAGGCCGCGCAGGGCGAGGCATCCGACCACGCCCGGGCCGGAAGAGGCCAGCGGTTGCAGGGCAGGGGGCGCGGGGATGACCTCGCGCAGATGGGTCACCGCCACGCCGATCACCTTGGTCCCGCAGTCGATCAGCGCGATGGACGAGGTCGGCGTCGGCCCGCTGCGGACGGCTGCGACCTCGGTCAGCGGGAGGCCCGTGTCCATCAGGCCACCTTGGTGACCGCGGCGAGGGTCGAAATCTGGCCGACCACGTCGCGGCTGACCGTCTCCTGCTCTTGGGCCGAGTTGGAAATCTCGTCGATGGAGCGCGCGGTTTCCTCCACCGAGGCGACGATGCGCCCGAAGGCCTGTCGCGCCGCATCCGACTTTTCGGTGCCGAGGTTCACCCGCGTCGTGCTTTCGCCGATCATCCGCGCGATCTGCATCGCGGCCGCGGAGGATTTTTCGGCCAGTTTGCGCACCTCGTCGGCCACGACCGAAAAGCCCACGCCATATTCCCCCGCCCGCGCGGCCTCGATCGCGGCGTTGAAGGCCAAGAGGTTGGTTTGATTGGCAATATCCGAGACGACCTTCACCATGTCAGAAATCTCGGACGACGACTTCGCAATCAGTTCGATGGCGGAAATCGCGTTGTTCAGCGCCTCGAACCCGGTGGAGGCATTCGACTTCGTCTCGCTCGACAACCGCTTGGCCAGGGTGGTCGATCCGTTGATATGGCCGATGGAGCCGGTCAGCTTGTCGACCGAGCCCTGCATCACGGCAGCCTTTTCGCGGATCATCTGCTCCAGCTGGACCTGATCGGTGATGTCATGGGCATATTCGATGACGCCGATGGGGCGGTTGTGATGATCCAAAAGCGGGGAATAGGTCGCCAGAATCCAAAGCTCGCGCCCATATTTGCCGAGACGATGGAAGCGGCCATGGCGCGATTCGCCCTTGGACAGGTCGATCCAGAAATCGCGGTAATCGAGGCTGCGGACATGTTCGGGCGTGCAGAACATCGCGTGATGCTGCCCCTTGATCTCGCGCAGCGAAAAGCCGGTGACGCGCAGGAAATTCTCGTTCGCGGTGACGATATTGCCCTCGAGGTCGAATTCGATCACCGCCTGACTGCGGTCGATGGCCTGGAATTTCGAGGCAAATTCCGAATCGCGCTGGCGCTGTTCGGTGATGTCGGTGGCGAATTTCACCACTTTGACCGGCTTGCCATCCATATCGAAGACCGGGTTGTAAGAAGCGCGGATGAACCTTTCGCGGCCCTGGGCGTCGATGCGCAGATAGATGCCCTGGTCGTATTCTCCCGCGGCCAGCTTGGCCCAGAAGGCGCGGTAGGCCTCTGATTCGGCCTCTTGCCGCGGCACGAACATCTTGTGGTGCTGGCCGATGATCTTTTCGGCCGGATAGCCGCAGAAATCGAGGAAGTTCTGATTCGCGGCCAGGATGCGACCGCCGAGGTCGAATTCGATCACCGCCTGGCTGCGGTCGATGGCGCGCAGCTTGCTTTCATGCTCCAGATTTTCGCGGCGGTGCGCGGTGATGTCGTCGCCCACCTCCAGCACATAGGACAATTGCCCGGACAGATCGGTGATCGGCACGATGGTGCTTTGCCAGAAGAAATCCTCGCTCGGCGTCCTGAAGCGGCGCACGAGGCCCGTCATGCCGGCGCGCTTCGAGATGTTCCACTCTTCGATGCACTCCGGTTCGGGCCGCCCGCTTCGGCTCCAGAACCGGCAGGCGGGGTGGCCGACGATCTCGGACAGGGGGCGGTTCATCAGGGTCGCAAGCGAGGGCGAGGCAGAGCGGACCATGCCGTCGGGTTCGTATTCGATGACGATCCGCCCCTTGGAAAGCGCCTCCCACCGGGTTTCGCGGTCCGCCGCCGTGCGACGCTCTTCCGTCACGTCCATCGCGACCTTGACGACGCGGCTGAGCGCCCCGTCCAGCCCCATCACGGGCGAATAAGAGGCGCGCAGCCAGACCGGCGTGCCATCGGAGCGCAACCTCTTGTATTCGCCGCTGTCGAACTCGCCATGGCCGAGCTTCTTCCAGAAGGCCTTGTAGGCGGGGCTGCGGGCATAGTCGGGCTCGCACAGGATGCGGTGATGCTGGCCCACCACATCGGCGGCGTCATAGCCCATCAGGTCGAGAAAATTCTGATTGGCCGAGAGGATCTTGCCCTCGAGATCGAATTCGATCAGCGCCATGGCCTTGCCAAAAGCCTCGAGCCGGCCAGCATTTTCGGTCGCGGCCTCCTTCACGGCGGTCACATCCATGGCGAATTTCACCACGCGGATGACCTGGCCCGACTCGTCGAAGATCGGGTTGTAGTTGGCGCGAATCCAGACCGGGCGGTTACCCTTGGTCAGCCGCTCGAACTCGCCATCCATCACCTCGCCCGCGGCCAGTCGGGCCCAGAATTCAGCATAGGCGGGCGAGTTGACCAGCGCATCGCGACAGAAGATCGCATGCGGTCGCCCTTCGATTTCTTCGATCTGATAGCCCATCAGCGACAGGAAATTCTGGTTCGCGCGCAAGATCTTGCCGTCCGGCGTGAATTCGATCGCGGCCTGGGTGCGGTTGATCGCGTCGAGCCAGCCCTGCAGTTCGGCATCGAGCTTGGCCTTTTGGCCTACGATCAGAACAACCTCGTCCCCGGCGGGGATCGCATGGCCCTGGATCGTGGAAAAGCCTTTCTCATCCGCGGCATGCACGATGAAAGGCCGGGCGTTGCCGCGCGCCGCGTCGGCAATTGCCTCCTCCATCTGCGCGGCTTCGCGGAACAGGTCGATGGCGCGGCGCCCCTCGGCCCCGCTGGGAAGGTCAAGCACCTCGCGCGCCCGGCCATTGGCGGCCGTGATGACCCCATCCGCCGTGCGACAGCGCAGGATCAGGTGGGTTGCGGTCAAGGTGGCGAGCAGCCCCGCCAGTTCGGTTTGTTGGAAGGAAAAGGTCATGGTTTCGCGATTCCGGATGAACTTCCGATACGCTAGGACCAAAGGATTAACGGCTTGCTACCAAATAAGGGCCCGCCCGAAGGCGAGCCCCGGGGCCGAGGAGGAGGAGACCCCTCAGCCCAGCTTCACGCGGATCATCTGCCAGGAATAGGGCGGCAGTTTCGCCTGCAGGCGCCCATCGGCGACCTGCGCGCCGCTTCCGGGGCGAGGCGCCACAGCCGCTTGATTCGAAAGGGAATTCACAGCGGTCAGGCTCTCGTGCGTCATGACCTGGTGGTCGATCACCCGGGCCGTGCCGAAGCCCTGCAGCGCGAGGTCAAGGTCGAAGACCTCGGTCGCATGGCGGTTGACGGCAAAGAAGGTCGCGGTGCCGGCTTCCTCGTCATGCGTGCCGGAAATGTCGATATAGGGGACATTGTCGGCGACATCGGCGTCATATCCGGGGCAGTTCACCGCGAGTTGCAACGCCTTGCCACGGCCATAGATCGAGGCGAAGTAATAGGGGTAGTAAATCGTCTGCCGCCAGGCCGCCCCGCCCGGCTCGGTCATGATCGGCGCGATCACATTGACCAGCTGGGCAATACAAGCGACCTTCACCACATTCGACTTGCGGATGAAGGTATTGAGGATGCAGCGGACCTGAAGCACGTCCTCGACGTTGTAGATGTCTTCCAAAAGCCGCGGGGCGTGGGGCCAGCCGGAATTGCCCTCCAGGATCGCGCG
>CAMFIX010000145.1 GCA_945952425.1 uncultured Pseudorhodobacter sp.
GCGTTGGACAGGGTCGAGAGCGCGGCATCCGGGGCCAGCATGGCGCCCAGCTGCCGCGCCAGCCGCTCGGGCATCGCCCCCGCCAGCGCGGCGCCAAGGCCCTGCCGCCCCTGCGTCCCCCGCGCCGCCCGCAGCATCCCCGCCACATCGACACCCGGCAGCAGGTCGATCCGCACCCCCTGCCCCTCGCGCCAATAGCTGGAGACCTGCAGCACCGAGGGCCCCGAAAGCCCGCGATGGGTGAACAAAAGCGCCTCGGGGAAGGCGGGCCCACTTTCCGCCCGGGCCACCACCGGCAGGGCCACGCCCGCAAGGGGCGCGATCCAGGCGAGTTCCTGCGTGGCAAAGGTCAGGGGCACCAGCGCCGGCCGTGTCTCGGTGACGCCCAAGCCGAAACTCTCGGCCAGGCGATAGCCGAAGCCAGTCGCCCCCATCTTCGGGATCGACTTGCCCCCGGTCGCCACCACCAGCTTTGGCGCGCCAACCTCGCCCCGCGCGGTCGAAACGCTGAACCCCGCCCGCACCTCGCCGACCTCGCAGCCGAGCCACAGCTCGACCCCCGCCTGGCCCATGTCGCGCAGCAGCATGTCGACGACCTGCTTGGCCGAACCGTCGCAGAAGAGCTGCCCCAGGGTCTTTTCGTGCCAAGCGATGCCCGCCGCCTCGATCCGCGCCAGAAAATCCTGCGGGCCGAAGCGTTTAAGAGCCGAAAGCGCGAATCGCGGGTTGCCGCCCAGGAAGCGGTCGGCTGCGACATCCAGGTTGGTGAAGTTGCACCGCCCCCCGCCCGAGATGCGAATCTTCTCGCCCGCGGCCTTGGCATGGTCGATCAGAAGCACGCGGCGCCCGCGCCGCCCGGCCTCGATGGCGGCCATCATGCCCGCCGCCCCGGCCCCGAGGATGATGACGTCGTATCTTTGCATGGCCCCTGTTAGCCCCGAACCCGCGCCGCTTCAACCGTCCCGCCCAAGCACAGAATTTGCGACAGTTTTTTCCAACTTCCCCTTGCGGCCCCCGAAAGCCTCCGCTAAATACCGCCGCACGGTTGGGGCGTCGCCAAGCGGTAAGGCAGCGGTTTTTGGTACCGCCATTCCTAGGTTCGATCCCTAGCGCCCCAGCCAATCTTCCCGCAGCAAAATCAGCGACTTGCCGGGCCTTCTTCAGGTCTTGCGCGAAATCTATGCCGCTTGACGCAGGTCAAGGCGGGCGGGTCTCTTTCGGGGCAGGATGCTCTCATGTCAACCAGACAGGAGAGAAAGATGTCCGCGAAGATTCTCTGCCCGACGGATGGGAGCGATCATTCCATGGTGGGCGTGGCCAAGGCGGTGGAGCTGGCGAAGCTGACCGGCGGCGCTTTGCGGTTTTGCGTGGTCAATATCGCCCATGGCGGGGTGAAAGGGCCGACGATCAGCCATTGGACGGCCGATGAGGTGAAGGGCATCCTCGATCTCGCCGTCGATACGGCCAAGGCTGCGGGGGTCGGCGATGCCGAAGGGGTCGAGCTGATCGCGCGCGAGCCGGGGCCGGCCATCGTCGCCTATGCCGACCAGGAGGGCTTTGGCCAGATCGTCATGGGCACCGGCGACAAGCACGGGATCAAGCGGTTGGTGCTGGGCTCGGTCGCGGCGAGCGTCGCGGGCTCGGCGCATTGCTCGGTGATGGTCGCGCGGGCGGCGGGGTGAACCCCGCCCTACGGTAGGGCGGGATTGATCCCGCCATCCGTGTTCACCAGGGCCAGGGCCGCGCGGCGGAAGGCGGTGCCGATCTGCGCGGCCTCTTCCGCCGGGATGGTCTCGGCCATGGCGCGGGACATGAGCGACAGCCAGGCCTCGGCATCCTCGGTGCGGATCGCCACATGGGCATGGATGTCGCGCAAGGACATGTGGCCATGCGCCTCGGCATAGTATCGCCTGCCGCCGAAGAAGCCCGAGAGGAAGTCGAAAGCCTCGGGGCGGACATGGGCGAGGCCGTGGCCCTCCAGGTGCATCTGGACGATGCGGGCCCCTTCAGGCTGTGACTCCACCAGGTCGTAAAAGCGGGTGACCAGCGCCTGAAGCGCCGCCTCGCCGCCGATCCGGTCGATCATCGCCTTCATGCCCGCCCTCCTTATGACTGCGGCCGGGTCTTCTTCGGATCATAGGCCGACAAAGTGGTCAGCCGCGCGGGCAGCCGCTTTTGCTGGCCGTCGAGCTTGCCGACCTCGACCTCCGTTCCCGGCTCGGCATGGGCGGCATCCATCCGCACCAAAGCGATCTGCTTGCCCAACAGCGGCGAGCGCATGGCCGAGCAGACCACGCCGACCTGTGCGCGCCCGATATGGATGCAGTCGCCATGGCCGATGTCCACGGCGCTATCCACCTCCAGCCCCATGAACTTGCGCGCCGGGGTCTCTTTCCGGCGGATCAGCGCGTCGCGGCCGATGAAATCGTCGGGCTTGGTCTTCAGGGGCACGGTAAAGCCGATGCCGGCCTCGAACGGGTCGGTCTGGTCGGAGAAATCATAGCCCGCAAAGATCAGCCCGGCCTCGATCCGCACCATGTCCAAGGCCTGCAGACCCATCGGCACCGCGCCTTCCGCCGCCACCGCGCGCCAGACCTCGGCCGCGTGCTTGGGGTGGCAGAAGATTTCATAGCCCAGCTCGCCGGTATAGCCGGTGCGGCTGACGACCAGCGGCACGCCTTCGAAGTCGCGCAGACGGGCGACGGTGAAACGGAACCAGCCAAGCTCCTCGACCGTCGTGTGGACCGGCGCCGTCCAGATCAGGCGCTTGAGGATCTCGCGGCTTTGCGGCCCCTGCACCGCGATATTGTGCAGCTGGTCGGTGGAGGAGCGCACCATGACCTTCAGCCCCAGGGTCTCGGCCTGCTGCCTGATCCAGGTGCCGGAGTAATCGTCGCCGCCGATCCAGCGGAACTGGTCGCGGCCCAGGCGGAACAGGGTGCCGTCGTCGATCATGCCCCCATGCGGATAGCACATGGCCGAATAGACCACCTGCCCCACGGCCAGCTTTTTCACATCCCGCGTCAGCACCCATTGCATCAGCGCCTCGGCATCCGGGCCCGTCACTTCGAACTTGCGCAGGGGCGACAGGTCGATCATCGCGGCCTTTTGCCGGCAGGCCCAATATTCGTCGACCGGGCTTTGGTTCGCATAGGCATTGGCCAGCCAATAGCCGCGATATTCGATGAAATTCCGGGTCAGGGCCGAGGTCTCGGCGTGGAAGGCGGTCTCTTGGGTCATGCGGGGGGCGGCCTCTGGAGTGGGGCGGTAAGCGATGGAACGCTTGAAGGGCTCGGCGCCGGAATAGGTGCGCACATGGATGTCCGACAGATACCAGCCATTGGCGGGCGACGTATCGTCGGGGCAGGAGGAGTTCACGCAGACGATATCGGTCAGCGCGCGCAGCAGGACGTAATCGCCCGGGCGGCTCCAGGGCTCGTCGGCGTAAAGCACGCCGTGGTCGTCGATCCCGGTGTTGAAGAAGAAGTTCACCGCCATCCAGCCGGGACGGGCTTCGACCCCATGGGGGGCCAGCGCGCCGTTGAAATTGTCCGAGCAGTTGGCATGGCCGGGATAGCCGATCTCGTCGTAATATTTCGCGGCGCAGGCCATGGCGAAGGCGTCATGGCGGCCGACGGTGTCCTGGATGACCTCGACCAGCGGCTCCCAGTCCTGGTCGTAGTATTTTGCATGCAGGCCAGGCGAGCTATAGGCATGGCCCATGAAGGTGCGCGAGGTGGTGACGTCCAGGGGGCGTTGCAGGCCCTTGTCAAGTTTTCGGGCAGAAAAGCACTGGAAATCCGTGCATTGGCGGCCATCGACGTCGATGATCTGGATATAGTCGCCCTTCTTGACGTGATAGGCGCGGGCGGTCGCGGAGCTCACACGGATGTCTTGCAGGGGGTCGGCCAGGGGTTCGGGCAGGTCGTGCAAGGCGGCCCAACCGGGGTTCGCCCTGCGCAGGGTCAGGATCAGGGGGGTGAGGGTGTCCTGCGCTTGCGGCTCCATGGCGGCACCGGGGGCGGCGAGGATCAGCCAGCCCTTGCGGGTCGCGGTGAAACTCTCGGCGGCACCGGCGCTTGTGTCGGGGCCGAACAGCCGCAGGCTTTGCGCGGCGCCAAGGTCGATGCCGCGCTTGGCGATGCCCTGCCGCAGCCGCGCCATGCCCGGGCCCCCGGCGAGGATCAGCGCCTTCAGCCCCTGCCCGTCCTGGTCGGCCCGCACGCCGATCACCCCGCCGTCGATCCGGCCGGTATGGTCGGCCGCCAGAAGCTCGGCCTCCTGCCCGCCTTCGGGGTTCATCACGGTGATCGTGTCGCCCTGGTCGAGCTCGACCATCAGCGCGCCGCCGCCGGGCACTTCATAGCGTTCATGCCCCGAACGGCGGTCGAGGTCTTTGGGCGTCAGGATGCGGCTGGGCTTGGGCGGGCCCGCGACGACATTTGGCAGATCGAGCATGGCGTTCATTGACCGGAAAATATGTTTACCGATAGCATATCACCGGCGGGGGACCGCGCAAGCTTCATGAGGGGACATGCTGTCATTTCTGTTGGGACTGGTCGCGGCCTTGGGATGGGGCACGCATGACCTGATGGTGCGCCGAATCTCTCCGGGGGCGAGGGTGCTGCCGCAGATCGCCTGCGTGATGACGGTGGCGGCCCTAGTCGTCTTGCCGATCGGGCTGGCGCAGGGGGATTTCTCGCGGCTGACGCTGCCCGCGGCGGGATTTGCCGTTGCCTCGGGGGTGGCCTATTTCTGCGCCTCGCTGTGCCTGTATCACGCCTTCGCCCGGGCGCCCGCGCGGCTGGTCGCCCCGGTGATCGGCGCCTATCCCCTGCCCGCCTTGGTCTTTGCCGCGCTGTCGGGCACGGCGGTCGATCTGTCGGACTGGCTGGCTGCGGGGCTGATCGTGCTGGGCGTCGGGCTGATCGCGGTCTTCGGGCATGAGGGCGGCCGGGCGGAAAAGGGCGCCTTGCCATTGGCGCTGGTCGCCTGCCTTGGCATGGCCACCGCCTTCACCCTGGGCCAGAAAGCGACGGAGGCGCTGGACCCGGTACTTTCGCCGATGATCGCGCGGCTGGCGACGGCGGCGACGGGGCTGGTTCTGCTGGCACTGCGCCCCGATGGGCTGCGCGCGGCGCTGCGGCAGAAATGGGTGCTGGCGGGGATGGGCACTTTGGACGGGCTGGCGCTGAGCGCGGTTCTGGCGGCCGGAGCGCTGCCGATGGCGATCTATGCCTCGGTCGTGTCGTCACTGTTCGGCATGGTGACGGTCTTGCTCGCCTGGGTGTTCCTGGGCGAGAAAGTGACGCTGAAACAGGGGCTTGGAATTGCCTTGGTCTTTGCGGGACTGGGGTTGTTGCCGGTCTAAACCGGCATCTCCGCCAGGCCGCGGCCTTGCGCAAAGGCCCTGCGGTCGTCGCGCGGGGTCTGGCCGAAAGCCTCGACGTAATGCCGCGCCATCAGGCCCGAGCGGGGATAGCCGATGGAGGCCGCGATCTCGGTCAGCGTGTCTTCGGAGTAAAGCACGCGCTGCCGGGCCTTGGACAGCCGCACCAGCCGGTAATAGCGCAAGGGGCTCTGCCCCGTCTCGCGCTTGAAGAGCCGCTCGAAGTTGCGCGGGCTCATATCGACGGCACCGGCGACATCGGGGATGCGCAAAGGGTCTTCGATATGGGCATCGAAAAGCTTGATCGCCTCGCGGATCGCCTTGGGCAAGGCATCGGCGGTGGCGGGCGTGCGGGCGACGGGCACTTTCTGGCGCGCATCGTCCTCGCGCACGATCGGATGCTGGAACCAGCAGGCGACCTCGGTCATCGTCTCGCGCCCCAGCCGCTCTTCGATCAGGCGCAGCATCAGGTCGAAGACGGCCCCCGCCCCGGCCGCGGTAAAGCGGCGGCGGTCGCGGGTGATGACGGCCTCTTCGGCCTTCACCGCCGGGAACTCGGCCTTGAAGGCGCTGTCATAGCACCAATGGACCGAGGCGCGGTGGCCGCCCATCACCCCGGCGCGCGCCAGCGGAAAGATGCCGCCGGAAAAGCCGCCCAGAACCCGGCCCTCGCGGTCCATCCGCCGGATCGCGGCGGGCGTCCGGGTCGAGGCGAATTGCGCATGGGGCGGCGCGATCAGGTAAAGCTGATCCAGCTCTCCGGCGCGGTCGAGCCGACAGTCGGGCAAAAAGACCACCTCGGCCGATGATTTCACCGGGTCAGAGGTCTCCGCCAGCAGCGTCCAGCGAAAGGCGCTGCGGCCAGAGATCTGGTTGGCCGCCCGCAAAGGCTCGATGGCCGAGGTCAGGCAGGCCATGGGAAAGCCCGGAAACATCAGGAAGCCCAGGCGAAGCGGCGCGATCCCGGGGGCGTTCATCAGTCGGGCCAGATGCCGGGCGAGGTGGGCGCGCCGTCGTCATATTGCGACAGCCAGGCCGCCATGGCGTCGCGGTTGCGCAGGAACCCCTTGTAGGCCGCAAGGTCGGGATGCACGTCGCGCACCACGCGGTGCAACCGGCGACCCCATTTCGGCACGGTCACCAACTCGTTGAATTTGCCCAAGTAAGCGCGGATCGAGAAGGCGATGGCATTCGAGCGCGGCAGGCGGAAGAGGCTTTGGAGCTCCACCCGCAGGTGCATCTTGTCGCCGATGTTCTGCGGCGTCAGCGAGGTGCGCATCGTGCCCCATTCGGGATAGGTCTCGGGCGCGGTATCCAGAAGCGGATTCACCGTCATCGTCCAGTTGAACCGCCGCACCGGGGCGCCGTGCTGCAGTTTCAACAGGAACTTCAGCGCGCGTTCGAAAATGCCCTTTTCATGCGCCAAGGGCACCGGGGCGTGCCACTCGAAGAAGTTCATGCCGATGTCGAAATCCAGCGACCAATCGGCCTGGGTCGTCACCATTCCGGCATCGACCCAAAGGTTCTGGTCACGCTCGTCCTGCAGGGTGAAATCGCCCTGCATCTGGCGGGTGATGTATTCCATCGGCCCATAAGGCAGGGTCGAGGCATCGAGGAAGGTGAACCTTTGGTCGATGCCCAGGGGCTTGTTCACCCAATGCCAGTCGTTGCCGGATTTCGTCAGGTGGAACCATTGCGGATAGTCGGTCGCCAGATTCTCCATGATGAGCTCCAGCAGATCCCAGCCCGCCAGCTCCATATGCGGCAGGCTTTGGCAGCGCAGGGGATCGCGCGCCAGAACCCGCGCCCGGTCGCGCATTTCGCTGACGTAATGTTCGTCGATGTCGAAAGCATGTTCGAAGACGCTGCCGGGGCGGACGGACACATGCGGCTCGATATTGACCGAATACATGTAATCGTCGCGGTCG
>CAMFIX010000146.1 GCA_945952425.1 uncultured Pseudorhodobacter sp.
GAGCCGACAGGGGCTCGTCCAGCAAAAGCACCCGGGGACGGGGCGCGATGGCGCGGGCGAGGGCCACCCGCTGCTGCTGGCCGCCCGAGAGTTGCCAGGGATAGCGCGCGCCGAAACCGGCGAGGCCGACCATCTTCAGCATCTCTTCGACGCGGGCGGCGGTCTCGTCCCGCGCAACTCCCGCGATCTTCAGCCCGAAGCCCACATTGCCCGCCACGGTCAGGTTCGGAAACAGGGCATAGCTTTGGAACATCATGCCGATCTTGCGCTGGTTGGCGCGCAAGGCGGTCACATCGGTGCCGTCGATGCTGATCGTGCCGGAGGTGGGCGTCTCGAACCCCGCCACCATGCGCAGGACCGTGGTCTTGCCGCAGCCCGAGGGCCCCAGAAGCGAGATGAACTCGCCATCCGCCATCGTCAGGTTGAAATCCTGCACGACCGTATTGGCACCGAAGCTCTTTTTCACCGAACGGATGGTCAACTGGCTCATTTCACGGCTTTCCTGAACAGCCCGGAGCCGGGCTTCATATGGGCGAAGGCCTGCATCAGCGCCATCAGCACCCAGGTCAGGGCAAAGCTCATGATGGCCAAGGCGGCGGGTTCATAGGCGCGGTCCTGGCCCAGCTGCACCATATAGGGGCCGAAGGCAGGACGGTTCAGCAGGCTGGCGATGGCAAACTCGCCAAGGCAGATCGAAAAGGTGAGGAAGGCACCCGAGACGATGGCGGCGCGGATATTGGGGAAGATCACCCAAAGGACGACGCGCAGGCGCGAGGCGCCGAGGGACTCCGCGGCTTCGGTCAGGGTGCGGATGTCGATGGCGGCGAGCCCGTTGTCGACGGCGCGGAACATGTAAGGCAGCGACAGGACGACATAGCCCGCGATCAAGAGGAAATTGGTGCCGAGGTCGGAGGTCGTCAGCGGCAGCCATGAGGAAGAGCCGAACATGCGGATATGGCCGAAGACCAGCACGACCGAGGGGATGATGAGCGGCAAGAGCGAGATGAACTCGATGACCGGGCGCAGGCGGGGGAGCCTCAGGCGCACCCACCAGGCGGTCGGCACCACCAACCCCGCGCCGAACAGGATGGCGGCGACCGAGGCCGTCAGCGAAAACCCTAGCGCGTTCAGGAAGACATCGCTTTGGAAGACCGCCCGATAGGCGTCCAGCGTGATCTCGCCGCGCCGCATCTGCAGCGAGAACTGGAAGGCGGCGTAAAGCGGCACGAGGAAGTAAAGGCCCGCGAGGGTGACCACGGTCCAGGGAAGGATACGCTTCATTTCTGCCACCTCTCGGCCCGGGCGCGCAGCCCGAGGTACAGCAGGTTCGAGACCACCATGATGAGCACCATGCCCAGGGCGAGCGCGTAACCGAGGTTCGGGTTGTAAAGCACATTGCCGCGGATTTGCTGGAACAGCAGGATCGGCACGACCGAGAAGTTGGACCCGGTCAGCGCGATCACCGTGGCGAGCGTCCCGAAGGCATTGGCGAAGAGCAGGAGGAAACAGCCCAGCACCGAGGGCGCCAGCACCGGGGCGCCCACGCGGGCCCAGTAGTCCCAAGGCGAGGCGCCGAGGGATTCCGCCGCCTCGCGCCATTCGGGCTTCAGCCCCTCCAGCGCCGGGGTGATGACCAGAAGCATCAGGGGCATCTGGAAATAGAGGTAAGTCAGCGCGAGGCCCCAGAAGGAGAAAAGCGAAAAGCCCAGGCCATAGATGTTCAGCCCCAGTGCCTTCAGCGCCATGGTCACGAGGCCCAGCCGCCCCAGGGTCGCGATGAACGCGAAGGCCAGCGGCACGCCGGCGAAATTCGAGGCGACGCCGGAGAAGGCCGTCACCGCACGCCGCAGACCCACCGGCAGGCCTCCCAAAACCAGCGCATGGGCCAGAAGCAATCCGGCCACCGTGCCGACCGCGGCCGAGGCCAGCGACAGGCGGATCGACAGCCAGAAGGCGCTGGCGATCTCGGGCGCGGCGAGGCCTGCCATATTGGCCAGCGTCAGGCCCTCGGGCGACTGGAAGGCCCCCGCGATCAGGTAGAAGAGCGGCGCGATCAGGAACAGGAAGGTGAAGCCGAACCAGGGCACCACTCCGGCCCAGGTCCAGAGCGGGCGGAAGGAAGCGTTCATCGGGGTCTCCGCAAAAGGGGAACGGCGGGCTCTGCCACCCGCCGTTCGAACTGGAGGGGGAGCACCCCCCGGCCGGGCGCCTCAGTTGGCGCCCATCTCCTTGGCCCAGTTGTCGGCCGTGGCCTTCTTGGCCGCACCCTGTTCGTCCAGCGAGGGGAAGACCGCCTTGGCATAGGCCTCGGCCGGGGGCAGCTTGGCCAGGATGTCGGTCGGGATCTTGCCCGCGGCCTGCATCGCGTTGAAGCGGATCGGGTGGCAATAGCCCTTCAGCCACAGGGTCTGGCCCTCGTCCGAATAAAGGAACTCCATCCAGAGTTTCGCGGCATTCGGATGCGGCGCATAGGCCGAGATCGCCTGGACATAGACGCCCGCGATCACCGAGTCCGAGGGCACCACCACGTCGACCGGCGGGTTGCCGGCGAGCTTGTCGCGCATCGCGAGCAGGTTGTAATCCCAGTCGAAATAGACCGGGGTCGTGCCCTGCGCCAGGTTCTGCGCCGAGCCGTTGACCGGCACGAGATTGCCCTTGGCCTTCAGATCCTTCATGAAGGCGATCCCGGCGTCCAGCGCCTCGGCGCCGCCCTTGGCCCCGGTCGCAAGACCCGCCGCATAGACCGTCATCATCGAGGAATTGCCGGTGCGCGGATCGCCCGGCATGGCGACGGAATTGGCGAATTTCGCATCCTTCAGATCGGCGAAAGAGGTCGGCGCCTCCTTGACCACATCCTTGTTCACGCCCATGGCCAGAACGCCGTAATAGTCGCCATACCAGAAGCCATCGGCATCCTTGGCGCTGTCGGGAATATCGGCCCAGGTGGCGACCTTGTAGGGCTGGATCAGCCCGTCGGCCTTGGCTTGCGGGCCGAAGGAAAGACCCACGTCGATCACGTCGGGCGCCTGCGGCCCCTTGTTGTCCTTGTTGGCCTTGATCGCCTCGATCTCGTCGCCCGACCCGGCATTGGGGTTCAGCTCGTTCACGGCGATCTCGGGATATTTGGCCTTGAAGGCCGCGATCACCTCGCCATAGCCGCACCAGTCATGCGGCAGGGCGATGGTGGTCAGCTGGCCTTCCTTCTTGGCGGCGGCTTCCAGGTCGGCCATCGCATCGGCCATGGCAGAGGTGCCGGCCAGCGTGGCCAGCAGGCCGAGGCCGGAAAGAAGCTTGAAATGGGTCATGTCGTTCTCCTGTCACGCGCGGGGCCCGGCCATGGGAGGAGGTCCGGCCCGTCGCCCCGCTGCGGGGCCCACCCCTAAGGCCCCGATGTGACGGGCGGGCTGCAGTTTTCTGACGGTTTCGCGACAGGAGATTTGGTTGACATAAGGCCGATTAGACGACCAGCCGTCGGCCGTCCTCGGCGAAAAGCAGGGCCTGGGCGGGGTCGAAGCGGGTTTCGGCGGGTTGGCCGGGGATCAGGTCGTCGCGGCCCTTCGCAGCGAGGATCACCGTCCCGCCGTCGCTGCGGCTGCCATAGGCGAAGCTCTCGGCGCCGAGGTGTTCGATGACGTCGATGTTCAGCGTGAACCCCGCCGTGCCCGTCGCGCTGAAATGTTCGGGCCGGATGCCCAGCGTGACCTTGGCCCCCTCGGGCGCCGGTTGCGGCAGCTCGACCTGCGCGCCGCCGAGGCTGGGCAGCGCCAGCAGGCTCCGCCCGGCGGCAGAGCCCACGACCTCGGCCGGGATCAGGTTCATCTTCGGGCTGCCGATGAAGCCCGCGACGAAGGTATTGGCCGGGTTTCGGTAAAGCTCCAAAGGCGCGCCGACCTGTTCGATCCGACCGGCGCGCAGGACGACGATGCGGTCGGCCAAGGTCATCGCTTCGGTCTGGTCATGGGTGACATAGACGATGGTCGCGCCCAGCTGACGGTGCAACCGCGCGATCTCGATCCGCATCGAGACGCGCAGTTCGGCATCCAGGTTCGACAAGGGTTCGTCGAAGAGAAACACCCCCGGCTGGCGCACCAGCACGCGGCCGATGGCGACACGCTGGCGCTGACCGCCCGACAGTTGTGCAGGCCTGCGGTCGAGAAGCGCGCCAAGCTGCAAGGTCTCGGCCACGTCGCGCACCCGGGCCATGCGCTCGGCCAAGGGGCGCCCGGCCACGCGCAGCGAAAAGCCCATGTTCTCGGCCACCGTCAGATGGGGATAAAGCGCATAGCTTTGAAAGACCATGCCCACCCCGCGCTCGGCCGGGTTCACGTCGTTCATCACCTTGCCGCCGATGGTCAGCGTGCCGGAGCTTATCTGCTCCAGCCCCGCGATCATCCGCAGCAAGGTGGATTTGCCGCAGCCCGAGGGCCCGACGAAGACCACGAATTCGCCGGGCTGGATGGCCAGGTCGGCGCCATGGATCACCTGCGCGCCGCCGAAGGATTTCGTGACTTTGTCGAGGGTCAGGCCGGACATGGGGGCTCCTCAGGGCTTGGCGTGCAGGGCTTGCGGGCGGTGCCAGTTCGACAGGATGCGCCCGTCGGTATGGGTTTGTTTCGCCCAGCGGATGCCGTTGGCGATGACGCGGTGGACATTGGCGTCGTGGTAGATCGGGAAGGTCTCGTGCCCCGGGCTGAAGAAGAAAATCCGCCCCCTGCCCCGTTTGAAGGTGCAGCCCGACCGAAAGACCTCGCCGCCGGAATACCACGACAGGAAGATCAGCTCGTCGGGCTGGGGGATGTCGAAGGGCTCGCCATACATCTCCGAGGCCGGGATTTCGAAATAGGGCGGCAGGCCCTCGGCGATCGGATGGGCGGGGTCGATGACCCAGACGCGCTCCAGATCGCCCTCGGGCAGTTCGCGCCAGGAGAGGTTGGCATTGGTCCCCATCATCCGCCCGAAGAGCTTGGAGTGATGGCCGGAGTGCAGCACCACCAGCCCCATCCCCTGCAGGATGCGCTGCTGGACGCGGGTCACCAGATCGTCGGAGACCTCGGTATGGGCGACATGGCCCCACCAGCACAGGACGTCGGTCTGATCCAGCAAAGCCTGCGGCAGGCCCTGTTCGGGATCGTCCAGCGTCACGCGGGTGATGTCGAAGCCCTGCCCCTCCAGCCCCTTGGCGATGGCGCCATCCATGCGGTCGGGATAGATCGCGGCAACCTCGGGGTCGCGCTTTTCATGGCGCCCCTCGTTCCAGATCGTGACTTTGATGCTCATGGGTCGGTCCTTTCTTTTCAGCCTTTGACGCCGCCGCCGAAGGTCTGGACGAGGAACCTCCGCGCCAGGCCGAAGGCCACGACGGAGGGGATCATGTAAAGCACGGCCAAGGCGGTCAGAAATCCGTAGTCGACCGTGTTGACGCGCAGGAAGGCGCGGAAGAGGCCCAAGGGCAGCATCTGCAGCTCGGGCGAGGAGATGAAGATAAGGGGCATCAGGAAATCGCCCCAGGCCGAGATGAAGGCGAAGAGCCCGGCCGCGGCCAGCCCCGGCAGGGCCAGGGGCAGCATGACCAGTCGGATGCGCTGGGTCAGCGAGGCGCCGTCCAGCAAAGCCGCCTCGTCATAGTCTTTCGAAACCGTGTCGAAGAAGGTCTTCAAGATCCACAGCGCCAGGGGCAGCTGCATCGCGGTCAGGATCAGGATGATGCCGAGATATCCATCGACAAAGCCGAAGATGCGCATGGCCGGGCGATACCAGTCGGCCGGCAGCACGGCGCGCATCAGGCTCTGCATCGCGCCATTGGCCAGGAGCAGCACCTTGTAAAGCGGCACGATCAGGGCGGGCGGGGGGACGACGCGGATCAGGAGGATCAGGTAAAGGAAGGGCCGTTTCCACCAGGCCTGGGTGCGCGACAAGGCATAGCCGCCCAGCCCGCCCAGCACCATGACCAGGAGGGTGACGCAGCCCACCACCACGACCGAGTTGAAGAACCAGGTCGCCCCGTCCTCGACCAGGAAAACCTTGGTGTAATTGGCCGCCGTCCAGTCCTCGGGCCATTTCAGGAACAGCGAGGCATTGCCGTCGACCGAGGCGAGGAAGGCCCAGAAGAAGGGCACCGCGCAATAGGCCGAGATCAGCGACAGGATCGCATAGGCCATCGCATTGCCGCGGGCGGGGTTGGCTCCGGCGTGACGCAGCGCCATTCAGACCTCCACCTTCAGGGCGCGGACATAGGTGACCCCGACGATCAGCGAGCAGATCAGCGAGATCACCGCCACCGCCGCGCCATAGCCCAGCTGATAGGCGGTGAAGCTTTGGTTGAAGATATAGATGCCGAGGATCTCGGTGGCGCCGCCGGGCCCGCCCCGGGTCAGCGCATAGACGAAGCCGAAGATCGAAATCGTCGAGACGGTCGAGACCAGCATATACAGGAAGATCGTCGGCAGGATCAGCGGCAGGGTAATCAGGCGAAAGACCTGGAAGGGCTTGGCGCCATCCATCACGGCGGCCTCGTAGACCTCTTCGGGCACCGAGGAGAGGCCCGCCGTCAAGAGGATCATCGCGGTCGCAATCCCGCGCCAGGTGTTGACGATGATGATGGCGGTCAGGGGGAAGGTGTTCAGCCAGTCCTGCGGCGCAAGACCGAAGGCCATGACGATGCGCGACAGAACCGCGTGATCGCCCCCCGCCAGCATGGAAATCCAGATGAAGCCTGCCACGACCTCGGGCACGGCATTGGGCAAAAGCAGGATGCCGTTGATGAGGGGCCGCAGCCGAAGCGGCCGGTTCAGCAGGATCGCCGAGACCAGCCCCAGCACGAATTGCCCGATCACCGCCGAGCCCAGCACGAACCAGAAGGTGACCAGCAGCGAGTTCCAGAAGCTCGCATCGCCGAACAGCCTCGCGTAGTTCTTCCACCCCACGAAGCGCGGGTTGGCGGCGCCGGGGCCGACGAGGGCGACATTGGTGAAGCTCAGCCAGACGGAATAGACCGCGGGCCAGATCACGAGGAACAGCAGCAAAAGCACCGAGGGCAGAAGGATCGCCCGAAGTTGCCAGGCCGCGCGCTGTTGATAGGTCATGGCAGGAACCGTTGCGGAAAGGGGCGGGCGCGGGGAGACGCGCCCGCCCGAGGCATCAAGCGGTGGAGCTACTTGACGGCCTCTTCGCCGAGCACGCCGGTGACGTAATCGACGAGGATCTTCTGCGCGGCGGCTGCATCGGCCTCTTTGCGCAGGATGGCCTCGGTGGCGCGCGCCACGCCCTCGGGCGTCATGATGAACGGCCCGGCGCCGGTCTCGGGGGC
>CAMFIX010000147.1 GCA_945952425.1 uncultured Pseudorhodobacter sp.
CGAGATCATGCCTAGTCTCGTGGGCTCGGAGATGTGTATAAGAGACAGCCCCGTCACCTATGTCAACGATTGCCGCGCCCAGGCCCTGTCCGAGGCGCAATTCGGCGCCGCCCGGGGCTATGCCAGCGCGCTGAGCCTGAACCTCGGCACCGGGCTCGCCGGGGGGATCGTGGTCGATGGGCGCCTGCTGGAGGGCCCCTCGGGCCTGGGCGGCGAGTTCGGCCATTTCGCCTTGCCCGCCCATGTCGTGGCCGCCCATGACCTGCCGCTGGTCCCCTGCGGCTGCGGCCGGATGGGCTGCACCGAGACGCTGATCGCGGGCCCCGGCTTGTCGCGCATTCTCGCCCATCGGACGGGGCGGACCCTGCGCGCCGAAGAGATCGTGGCCGGTCGCGCCTCCGATGCCGCGCTGCACGCCGCCTGGAGCACCTGGCTCGTGCTGGCGGCAGAGCTGATCCACACGCTGGTCACGACGGTCGATCCGGGCTGCATCGTGCTGGCGGCCGGGCCTTCGCCCGCGCCGGGGCTGGTGCCCCAGCTGACCGCGCCCTTGACCGCCGCCGCCTTGCCGGGCTATGGCGCCCCGCCGATCCTCCTGGCCGAGGGCGGCGACACGACCGGCGCAAGGGGCGCCGCCTTTGCCGCTTTCGCCCGGAGGAGGGCCGGATGAGCTTCCTGGAACCCGACCTGATCTTCGACGGCACGGCGCTGCGCAAGGGCGTGGCCGAGATCGAGGGGGGCCGCGTCGTGGCCCTGCACACGCTGGCCGGACCGGCGCGGAAGGTCGCGGGCGTGCTCTCGCCGGGCTTCGTCGATCTACAGGTGAACGGCGGCGGCGATGTGCTGCTCAACACCACGCCGACGGTCGCGGGCATGCAGGCCATCGCCGCCGCCCATCGCCGCTATGGCACGGTGGCCATCCTGCCCACTGTCATCACCGACACGCCCGACGTGCTGGACGCCGTGGCCGAGGCGGCCCTGGCCGCTCATGGGCTGCCCGGGATCTTGGGCCTGCATATCGAGGGCCCCCATATCTCGGTCGCCCGGCGCGGCACCCACAAGGCCGAGTATGTCCGGCCGCTGGATGCCCGCACCTTCGGCGTGGTGCGGCGTCTTCGCGCGGCGGGCCTGCCCGTGATGATCACGCTGGCCCCCGAGGCCGTGGCGCCCGGTCAGGTGGCCGAGTTGGCGGCTCTGGGCGCCGTCGTCTCCATCGGTCATTCCGATGCCTCAGCCGATCAAGTCCGCACGCTTCTGGCCGAAGGCGCGCGGTGTTTCACCCATCTTTTCAACGCCATGTCGCCGATGCTGAACCGCGCGGCCGGGGTGACCGGCGCCTGCATCAACTCCACCGCCTATGCCGGGATCATCTGCGACGGCATCCATGTCGCCGACGAGATGGTCGGCCTGGCGCTGCGGGCGCGGCCGGTGGCGGATACGACCTTCCTCGTCTCCGACGCCATGTCGACCGTGGGCGGCAGCGACCGCTTCACCCTTTATGGCAATGAAATCCGTGTGGAAAATGGCCGGTTGGTGAATGCCGAGGGCTCTTTGGCCGGGGCGCATGTGACCATGGCCGAAAGCGTGAAGCGGCTGATCGAGGTGGTGGGCGTGGCGCCCGAGGCCGCGCTGCGGATGGCCACGACGATCCCGCGCCGCGTCATGGGGCTGGAGGGGGGCATCGTCGGGCAGCGGGTCGAGGATCTGGTTCTGCTGGACGACGCCTGGCAAGTGCAGCCGCTGTGACGCCCGGGCTTTACGGCCTTTCCGCGCTAAGCCCCGGAGATCGCTACGAAACCGGCGAGGTCGAGGTGACCGCCGCGATGATCGACGCCTTTGCCGCGCTGACCGGCGACGCCTCGCCCCTGCATATGTCGGAGGCGGCGGCCCAGGCGGCGGGCTTTGCGGGCCGCATCGCGCATGGGCTTTTGGTCGTGAGCCTGATCGAGGGGTTGAAGGCCGCCGCCCCGGTGCAGCTTGCCACCCATACCGCGCTGGGATGGGAGGTCACCTTCCGCGCCCCGGTCCACGCGGGCGACCGGCTGCGCGCCCGGGTCGAGGTGCTTTCGGTGCGGCGGGTTGCAAGCAAGGGCCTGGTTTCGCTGAAGATTTCCGGTCTGACCAGCGCCGGAGAGGTCTTGCGCGCCACAGCCCGCTATTTCGGTCACTTCACCAGGTAAGGCCGACCGCGACGGCTCGCCGCCGGGGCCGGGTCTTCGCCGGTCGGGAAATCGCCCATCATCACCGGCTGCATCCCCTGATTCCGCAGATTCTGCAGGAACTGACCGAAGCCCTTCAGATCGGCCAGCCGCGGCGCCTCCGTCAGGCGGCGCTGGCTGCGCGGGCTGATCTCGTCGATGATCGACTGCAAAGGCTCCATCGGGTTCTCGACGAATTCCGCCAGCGTCCAGATGCGAATCCGCGCCTTGGCGAAATGGCTGCGCAGGATGCCCACGTGATAGGTCTCTTCCCGCTGCAGCCACGCCGCCTCGCGCCGGATGTCGCCGAAATTCTTGTTGGAGTGAAAAAGCGGAATGGCCCAGGCGCCGGTGATGACCGAAATCTGCGCATTCGGATCGCAGGCAATGAACCAGCTGATATCCTGCCGGTCCCCAGGGCCGAATTGGAAACACTGACGCTCGCCCCGGGTATTCCAGATCAGGTTGGACAGGAAATTCTTCGGCGCATAGTCGCGCAATTTGGCACTGTCGGACAGCGCGCCGGAAAACACGGACTCGTTCCCCGCGAAATGTGCGCGGTCGAGCGCAAAGAGATGACCATGGGCCCGGGTGCCCGCCACTTTACCAAGCCAAGCCTCGAAATTCTCGAAAACCTCGGAAAAGCCCTCGAAGACCGAATAGGGTGCAGCAGTGCGGCCATTCTCCCAATTCTCATTCGGATAGCGGCTGTGCATGTAAAGCCCGGCCCGCCCCTTGGTGCGCCGATCCACCGCCTTGGAAAACAAGCGGTCGATCTTGCCGGGATTGGGTTCGGCACTCGCCTGGCCTTGGGAATTGCCACGCAGGAAAGTGTCGTAAAGCTTGTCCGCTTGCGGCCAAATCTTGCGCGCGACGAAGCAATCCGACCGACGCAGCAATTGCAAATGATCGTCGTAGAAGATATGCGGCTTGCCCTGATAGTCGAACTTCGCCAAAGTCAGCGACCGGCTTTCGACATTGGTTGAAAACTGCCGGACCATGGTCTGGAAATAACTCTCGTCCGGAATCCAGACCCGGCGGAAATAGCGGTCGATGGCAGCGCGGTCGGGATTTTCCAGGATGGCCGAAAGCGTCTGCCGCGTCAGGCACCACCATTGGCTGCCCAGATGCGGCTCGATCCCCGCCGGAATTTGCCGCCGAAAGCCCAATTTGCGCTGCAGGCTGACATACCAGTCGAAAGCCTTGCGCTGCGAGCGCCAGGAAAACGGAAACCGCAGGGTAAACCGCTCCAGGTTCAGACCGCCGACCGTCCAGCCGACATCCGACGTCGTGACGCTTTCGATGAAATCGGTGCGCGGACGGTCGTCGAGATAGGCCTTCATCTCCTCGACCGGGCGGAGCGGCAGGCAGGAGCCCGAGGCCAGGTAGACATGCCGCACGTCCGGAAAATCGCGCAACATCAAGGCAGAAGCCTCCTGCGTCGCCGCCACGATCCCCCAGGTGCCCCATTCGCAGGCAAAGCGCGCCGAGAAGCGGACATTGCCGAGATCGGCCAGCGACTGCACCAGCCCGTCATAGGCCAGCCGCGCCACGCGGCGGTCGACATGGATGACGACGGGACAGCCGCGCTCGGCCCAATGCCGTGCGACTTCTGCCGCACGCTCCAGCGCCGTGTGGCAAAGCATGACGAAACCGACCGTCATGCCCAATTCCCCTTCGACATCAGGCCCAAAATCTCCAACTGGCGCCAATTGATGTATTTCTCGGAATATTTACACCAGAGATCGGGATGTTTCGCCAATTTCTCGTGATAGGCCTTGTATTCTTTCGATGCGCCGTAATGCTGCCCGCGCTCCATCTCTTCCGAGGCTTTTTCGGCGAAAGTATCGAGGAATTTCGCGTGCAACAGGCAACCCGAGGCCTTTTCGCCGCCCCTTTCGTCGTAAACCAGATTCAGACCGCGCGGCAATATCATATGTGTCGAACTGAGATAGGCGTAACTGCGCTGCCAGCGCACCAGCGGCACCTTGTTCAGGGCCGGCGCCATTTCCGGCCGGTCGGCAAAAAACACCCGGGCGCGGGGCCCACCTTGAATCCACAGATTGCCCATCGCATGATTGCGGTGGATCGTGTAATTCCCGCTGTCGAACCATTGCGCGATTTCGAACGGGTTCTGGCCCTCGTGATAAGGTTGCGCGACGATGGAACCTTTCGGATACATGTCCAGCATCATGGCCGAGAAACTGCGCACCGCGCTGGCATCCAGCCAATCGGTCAAGGCGCGCAAGGGCCGGGTTTCGCAGAAAGGATAGACGAAAAACTCATCGACATCGACGGTCAGGCACCAGTGGTCGTGGCAATAGCGCCGTTGCAGATGCGCCAGCCAATCCACCCCGAAATGCGATCTTTTATAGCTGCCCTTCGTCGTCCAGACCGAGGCATCCGGCTGCAGCGCAAGATATTCGCGTGAGCCGTCGGTGCTGTCATTGTCCACGAAAAAGAAATGATCGACGCCCAGGTCGCGGTAATAGCGCAGGAAAAACGGCAGGCGAATCCGCTCGTTCCGCAGGGTGCAGAGCAGGATGATCGCGTCCTTGGCCAGGCCGCGCGTGCGATCGACCACGGCGCGCATCTCGCGCCCCTTCACCCGGGCGCGCAAATGCGCCAGGCGACGACGGTACCGCAGCTTTATGGCCTCCGTAATCCTCAACCCGCGCCTCCGACGCCGATCCCATGGCTGGGATCACTTTATCGCTCAAAGCTGAAGGAAGCCTTGACGACACCCCATTTCCCGACGCGCCTTGTTGTTTTTCGACGCATTGTTCACGTTTTGAAGTCAATCCGGGGGAAAATCCAGCACTTCCCTGCGCAAGGGGTCACATTTCCTGACCAGATGCCCAGAGGCCACGCTGGATCAACCCCAGGTTTTCCAGCTGGCCCGGGTTCTCGTATCGCGCGCTGCCAGGGTGCCAGAAGTCGGGCGCCGCGATCAGGCCGTCGTAGTAATCGCCATAGCGGTCGGGATGGGTGAAAGGCGCGGCCCGGGCCTTTTCTTCGTCGGATCTCTGCAGGAGTTCGGGCAGGAACTTGGTGTGCAACAGTGCGCCGGTCGGCAGGTCGGGGCGCTGGAAGCCGGCGTTGAGACGCTCGGGCAGGGCCAGGTGGGTCGAGCTCAGATAGGCATAGCGCCAGTGCCAGCGGATCAGCGGGGTCTTGTGCAGGTGGGGGGCGCGTTCGGGCGTGTCGCGGAAGAAGACGCGGGCCCGTGGCCCGCCGCGGATCGAGACATGGGCATAGCGCGGCATCCTGGTGCGGCTATAGCCGTCCGGATCGAAATAGGGCAGCAATTCCAAGGGGTTCTGGCCGGGCGTATGGGTGCCCCCCAAGGGCCCCTTGGGGTAAAGGTCCAGCATCAGCGCCGCCATCTCTGCGGCGCCATGGGCGTCAAGCCAATCGGTCAGGGCGCGCAGGCCCCGGTGCTCTTCGGGAAAAGTAAACAGCTCGTCGGCATCCAGCGTCAGGCACCAATGGCCCGACCCATACCGCATCAAGAGCGCATTCACCCAGTCCAGCCCGAACCGGCTGGCCTTGTAGCTGTCCCCCGTCGTCCAAAGCGACACATCCGGCTCGCGCGCCAGCCACGCCGCACTGCCATCGGTGGAGCCATTGTCGACGAAAAGGAAACGGTCGACGCCCAGCTTGCGATGGTGCTGCAGGAACCAGGGCAGACGCGCGCCCTCGTTGCGGATGCAACCGAAGCAGAGAATCGCCCCTTTCGGGATCGGCCGCCGCACGACCTCGGTCAGCCGCGCGCGCGCGCGGAAGGCCCGCCAAAGCAAACGCCTGCGCAACATGCGCAGGCGCAACGCCTCCCAAACGGAGGCCACGTTTACTGGGCCGCCTTCTGCATCGCGACCATGTCGTTCAGATAGGTCGAGAACTCGTCGCGCAGGTCGGGGCGCGACAGGCCGAAGGCCACGGTCGCCTGCAGGAACCCGGCCTTCGATCCGCAATCATAGCGCTGGCCACGGAAGCGGAAGCCGAAGACATGGCCGGGCTTCTTCGTCTCCATCGCGATGGCGTCGGTCAGCTGGATTTCGCCCCCCGCGCCGGGCTTCATCTTGTTCAGGTTGGTCATGACCTTCGGCGTCAGGATATAGCGCCCGATGACAGCCAGGTTCGAGGGCGCATCGGCCGCCTTCGGCTTTTCGACCATGCCCTTGACCTGCACGATGGAGCCCATGTCCTCGGCCACGTCCAGCACGCCATAGGAGGAGGTCTTTTCGACCGGCACTTCCATCGCCGCGACCATGTTGCCGCCGGTCTGCTCGTAAGCTTCGACCATCTGCTGCAGGCAGGGCTTTTCGGCGGCGATCACGTCATCGGGCAGAAGCACGGCAAAGGGTTCGTTGCCGATCAGCCGCCGCGCGCACCAGACGGCGTGACCCAGCCCCATGGCCCGGTTCTGCCGGACATAGGCGATGGCGCCCGAATCCATGTTGGTTTCTTTCAGCGTCTCCAGCAGCTGATCCTTGCCGGCGCGCCGCAGCGTCGCCTCCAGCTCGGGCGAGTGGTCGAAGTAGTCTTCCAGCGCCGATTTGCCGCGGGCGGTGACGAAGATGAATTCCTTGATGCCGGCGGCGCGCGCCTCGTCGATCGCGTATTGGATCAAGGGCTTGTCGACCAGCGTGAGGATCTCTTTCGGGATCGACTTGGTGGCGGGAAGGAATCGCGTCCCCATCCCCGCGACCGGGAAGACGGCCTTGGTGACCTTCTTGATCTTACGGGCGGCTTCTTCTGCCATGTGATCTCTCTGTGACTGTATGACCTTGGCGCAGCCTGGCCGCGACTCGGTAAATAGTTATGAATGTTTACCCGGTTTTCGTCGCCAAATCGTAGAACATTCGTCGAAAATTTTAGCGTATCGGCGAAACCCCGGCATAGCTGTTGCAGTCTTGCGCCCCCGGGGATCAGGATACGATCATTTTTTCGTCACGTCCATCGCGGCCATCATCGCTTCGATCACGGGAACGTCAGAAGGGTTGTTCAGCTCCCAGAATTTGCGGCCGCGAGCCTGAACCTCGACGCAAAGCACCTTGCGGCCCTGCTCCTCGACCAGGCGCACCGTCTCGGCGAGTTCCTCG
>CAMFIX010000148.1 GCA_945952425.1 uncultured Pseudorhodobacter sp.
CGGCAGCGTCAGATGTGTATAAGAGACAGGCGGTAGAGCCCTTCTGCATCGCTGCCAGCATCTTGGCATCGTCGGCAGGAGAAGCCGCCCAGGCCCATTCGCCCTGCGTCACCATCTTGAACGTGCTGCCGTCGATCGTGACATCCACGGTCGAGGCATCGGCAAAGGTGTAACCGCCGGTGAAGGAAACCTCGCCCGGCTGGCCGGGGCGGTAGGTGATGTACAGCAGGATATCCGACCGCTTCACCGTCACCGGCTTGCCGTCCTTGGTGTTCACCGTCGATTGCGGCTTGGAGACACCCCAGCACTCGACCGGGTCTTTCTCGGCAAAGACGCTCCACGCGGTCTTCGAGGCCACCACGTTGTCCGAAGTCGCCTGGGCAAAAGCCCCGCTCGCGCTGAAAACCAGGGCCGCCGCCGCCACACGCATCATTCCAATGGTCATCCCGAACCTCCAGCCTCCGCCCGCCCGGCCCGTTCAACGGGTTTTTCCTGTGGCGCGGGTCCACATCACTCGATATGCGATGTGGTAGCGAAAAGGCGCTGCCAGCGAAAGCCCCATGGGGGATGCGATGGGCAGAAATTCGCTGAAAGCGAGGGGAAATGTCGGGAAATCAGTCGGCGGAACGCATGGTCGAGGTCTGGCGCGGCGGCTTGCTGGAAAGCTATCACGCCGGGCATGCGGTGATTTGCGACGACAGGGGCGAGGTGATCGAGGCCTGGGGTGACCCCGGCGCCGTGGTTTTCCCGCGCTCTTCGGCCAAGATGCTGCAGGCCTTGCCGCTGATCGAGACCGGGGCGGCGGATGCTTTCGGCCTGAACGAGGCGCAGCTGGCCTTCGCTTGCGCCAGCCATATCGGTCAGGGCTATCATGTGAAGATGGCCGAGGCCTGGGTGCATGGCCTTGGGCTGGGCGAGGCCGATCTGCGCTGCGGCGCGCATGAGCCCAACGACAAGATCGAGCGCGACCGGCTGATCGCGGCGGGCGAGCGGCCCTGCCAGTTCCACAACAATTGCTCGGGGAAGCATTCGGGCTTTCTGACGGTGACCAAGCATCTGAAGGCTGGGCCTGAATACGTGGACATCGACCACCCGCTGCAGAAGGCGATTGCGCAGTCCCTGGCCGAGGTGACGGGTGAGGAAAGCCCGGGCTGGGGCGTCGATGGCTGCTCGGCGCCGAATTTCGCGCTGACCGTGGCGGGGATGGCGCGCGCGATGGGGCGCTATGCGGGGGCGAGCGGCACGGGCGATGCGCGCGACCGGGCGATGTTCCGGCTGGCCTCGGCCATGCGCAAATTCCCCGAGCTGGTCGCGGGCGACACCACGACCGACACCGAGCTGATGCGCGCCATGGATGGCCGCGTGGCCCTGAAAGGCGGGGCCGAGGCCTTTCACATCGCGATCATCCCCGAGCTGAAGCGGGGGATCGCGCTGAAGATCGTCGATGGCGGCGCCCGGGCCTCGGATGCGGTGATGACGGCGCTGCTGGTGCGGCTGGGGGTGCTGGACGGCGCCCATCCGGCGGCGAAAAAGCGGCTGAACGCGGTGCAGAAGAACTGGCGCGGGATCGAGACCGGGGTTCTGCAGCTGGCGCCCGGATTTCTGGCCTGAAAACTGGAAAGGCCCCCGCCATCCTGGCAGGGGCCTTCCGGTGACGCAGGGCCGGGTGGTCTGGGTGGGGGCTTTGGCCACCCGGCCGGTTCTGCGCTGGCGTCTTTGTGCCGGGGATTCGTGTCGCGATCATGACCGCGCGATGGCAATTTGATGGGGCGCAACACCGCGCGCGCCCGGTGCTTGATTTGTAAACCTTCTGCGATAGTCTGGTGACATGACGCTGCAGAGCCCGACCCCTTTTCCCGCGCCGACCGATGTGGTCTGCTTCGACCGCCGCGAATTCGCTGCGATCTTCTCGATCTATGGCCGCATGGTCGCGGCGGGCGAGTGGCGGGATTACGCGCTGACCACGGGTCGAGACCTTACGGTCTTTGCGATCTTCCGCCGCGCGGCCGAGGTGCCGCTTTACCGCATCGAAAAGCGGCCCGAGCTGCGCAACCGCCAGGGCATGTTCGCCGTCATCGGGCCCGACGGCCAGGTCTTGCGCCGCGGCCACGAGCTGGCGCAGGTGCTGCGCGTGCTGGAGAAAACCGTCCGCGTGGTCGAGTAGGGGGCACGCGCACCGCCCCGCTCGCCTTACTCCAGCCGCCGATAGCTGGAGGGCACCCGCCCCTCCGCCGCCTTCACCCGCTCGATGCAGGCGGCAATCGGCTCGTAGGCGACAGACATCGTCTGGCCGTTGGCATGGATCAGGAGGCTCTCGCCCACCGCCAGCGCGACATGGCCCGGCCAGAAGATCAGGTCGCCGCGCCGCGTGTCGCCCGTGGCAAGCTCCAGCGCGGTTTCCTGAAGGTCGCTGTCGCCGGGCAGGCTGATGCCGCAGGCGTGATGGGCCAGCTGCACCAGGCCCGAACAGTCGATCCCCGCCCGCGAATTGCCGCCCCAAAGGTAGGGCGTGCCGAGCAGGCTTTCCGCCACCGAGACCGGATCGCTCAGCCAGCGCCCGATCGGCAGAAGATGCGCCATGGGAACAAAGCCCAGGGGCGTCTCGGCAAAGGCGCCTTGCTCGCCCGTCACCGTCACCCGCGCGCCCATCGGCAGGGCGGCGGTCTCGGGCGCCTGAACCTTGGGGCCAGCGTAAAGATGGCTGCCCGGCACCGCGACCCAATGGGTGGGCTGGGTACCCTCGGCCACCGCGGCCTCGGGCAGCCAGCCGCAATAGCCGTCCTTCTGCGCCTGGCCGAAGACGAAACCGTCCGCGCGGTCGATGACGGTAAAGCGCTCGCCCAGCCAAAGCTGCCTGTCGCGCGGGCCGCCGGGTGCGCGCAACAGATCGACAAGGGGCAAGGCGATGCGCAGGCTCTCGCCCTCGGTCAGCGGAAGGTCGGTCTGGCCGGCGAGGCTGGACAGCGCGATGCGGGTCGTGGCGGGGGTCAGGCGGCGGTCGGTCATGTCACACTCCCAGGATGCCGGGCAAGGCGCCGAAGAGCGCCCGCGCGCCCTGACCCACGGCGCCTTTCGGGCGGGCGGGCAGGTCGGTGGGGCTGTGCGCGTAAAGGTCGAAATGCAGGTAGGGGCGGCCATCGGTAAAGCGGCGCAGGAACAAGGCCGCGGTGACCGAGCCCGCAAAGCCATAGCCGGGCGCATTGTCCAGGTCGGCGATCCCGGGCTCGATGACGCTTTCATAGGCGTCATGGAAGGGCAGGCGCCAGACCGGGTCGAAGCCCGCCTCGGCCCCGGCCTCCAGCGCCTGCACGACGCGGGCGTCGTCGGTGTAATAGGGCGCAAGATCCGGCCCCACCGCCACCCGCGCCGCCCCGGTCAAGGTCGCCATCGAGACCAGAAGGTCGCTTGGTTCCTCACACGCCCAGGCCAGCGCATCGCCCAGAATCAGGCGGCCTTCCGCATCGGTGTCGTTGACTTCGACCGTCAGGCCCTTGCGCGAGGTCAGGATGTCCTTCGGGCGCAAGGCATTGCCGGATATGGCATTTTCCACCGACGGCACGATGACGCGCAGCCGCAGCTTCAGCCCAAGCGCCATAATCATATGGGCAAGGCCCAGCACGGTCGCGGCGCCGCCCATGTCCTTCTTCATCAGCTGCATGCCGGAGGAGGGCTTGATGTTCAGCCCGCCGGTGTCGAAACAGACCCCCTTGCCGACCAGGGTCAGGGCCGGGCCCTCGTCGCCCCAACGCAGCTCCATGATGCGGGGGGCGCGGTCGGCGGCGGCGCGGCCGACGGCATGAACCATGGGATAGCCGGGCAGCAGGTCATCGCCCACCACGGCGGAGAACCGGGCGCCATGCTTGGCGGCCAGCGCCGCCATGGCCGCTTGCAGCTGCGCCGGCCCCATGTCTTGCGCGGGCGTGTTCACCAGGTCGCGGGTCAGGAACTCGCCCTCGGCCAGCGCGATCATCCGCGCTGCGTCGATGCCGGGCGGCGGCACCAGCCGGGCGCCCGCGGGCTTGCCCGGGCGATAGCGGTCGAAGCGGTAGGATTGCAGAAGCCAGGCCAGCACGGTCTCGTCGCGCTCGGCCTCGGTCAGCGGGCCCTCCAGGCGCCAGTCGCCTTCGGGCAGGCCCGCGATGGCCTTGGCGATGCCGAAACGGCTGCGCCGACGCGCGGCCGCGGTGCCAAGCCCCGCCACCGCGCCGACAATCCCCCCGGGGCCGGGCAAAAGCCGCAGATCGCCCAGGGAGGCCTCGAACCCGCTGGCCTTCAGCCAGTCGCGGGCGGGATGGTTTTCGGCCAGCGCGGGCCAGTCTTCGGCACGCACCAGCGTCAGGGGAAGGGGGGTCGTGTCCGTCGCGAAACGGGGCTGGATCAGGGGGTAGGTCATGCATCTCTCCGGTCTGCACCGGAGGTTAATGGAACCTGCGCCCTTCGCCTAGGATGCAAATCGGGGGAAATTCCCCCCTTTGGAGGAGGCGCCCTCAGACCATCGTCTGGTCGACCGCCGTGCCCTCTTGCGCCAGCGAGCGTTCCGCCACGCGCAAAAGCCGCGCCCAGACCGCCGCGAAGGCCGTCGCATCGCCGCCCTCCAGGCATTCGCGCACATCGCCCGCCACGCTGCCCAAAGAGATCATCCCGATGTTGTCGGCCATCCGCTGCAGCCGCCGCAAGCGGCGCGTCAGGTCGGCCAGGTCATGCGCCTGGACCTGCGCCGCCAGCCCCGCCATGGTCACGGCCAGCTCGCTGAGCGCGCGCGTCACCACCTGTTCGGCCGAGGCCGTCCCGAGGTTGCGATAGATCGTGGCGATCGGTTCGACGCTTTGGCGCACCCGTTCCTTCGGCCGCAGCGCGATGATGTTGGTCGTCGTCATGTCCCAGCTCCTTGCACACCCAAGGCCCAGACTGCGCGGCCTTGCTTTAGAATTGGTTGCGGCCGCCGCCGGGGGACAGGCCGAAATGCGCAAGATTCCTCTCGAAATTGCTGCGATTGCAGCCTATCACGGGCTACTGCCCTTCGGCCCCGCCCCCTGGCGCCGCCCGAGGCGCATCGAAGCGAGGAGCCGCGCATGGATCACACCAGACCCCTTCCCGCCTACCTGGTCAGCCGCTTTCATGGCTGGCGGGCCACGACCTATCAGGACAACCGCGCCTGGTATCGCCGCCTGGCCGAGAAGGGCCAGCACCCCCGCGCCATGGTGATTTCCTGCTGCGACAGCCGCGTGCATGTCACCTCGATCTTCGGGGCGGACGAGGGGGAGTTCTTCATCCACCGCAATGTCGCGAATCTGGTGCCGCCCTATAACCCGGATGGCGAATACCACGGTACCTCGGCCGCGGTGGAATATGCGGTGACCTCGCTCGGGGTCGCGCATATCGTCGTGCTCGGCCATTCCTCCTGCGGGGGGGTGAAGGGCTGCGACGACATGTGTTCGGGCCATGCGCCGCAGCTTCTGGAGAAAAGCTCCTTCGTCGGCCGCTGGATGGACATCCTGCGCCCCGGCTACCAGCGCGTGGCGCATCTGCCGGAGGGCGAGCGCCTTGGCGCGCTGGAGCGGCAGGCCGTGCTTGTCAGCCTGGAAAACCTGATGACCTTCCCCTTCGTCGCCAAGGCGGTCGAGGACGAGATGCTGACGCTGCACGGGCTCTGGAACAACACCGGCGAGGGGCTGTTGGAGCAATACGACCCCGCCCGGGGCTTCGTCGTGGTGTGACGGAGGGGGCGCCGTCAGCCCCCCGTGCCGTCGGCCCGCGTGCCGTAAACCCCGTGCAAGAGCGCGCGCAGCGCCGCCTCTTGCCGGGCCTGCACCTCGGGCCCCGTCAGCCCCGCGCCGCCCAGCACCGCCAGCCCCTCGACCGCCGCCACCAGCGCCGCGTTCAGCGCAAAGACATCCCGCCCGGGCGGAGGCGCCAAGCCCGCCGCCCGCAGCTTCAGCCAGTCGCGGATCGCCTCGCCCCGCGCCGCCCTAAAGGCCTCGGTCGCGGCAGAGGGCGCGGCGACCTCCATCACGCGCAGCTGGCGATATTGTGCATCCGCCACCATGAAGCGGTAGAGCGCGATCAATAGGTGTTCCATCAGCCCGGCATAGCTTGGGGGCCGGGGGTGGTTGGCGCCCGTCGCCAGGGCGGTCCCAGCAGTCGGCGGGGCAACGGCGGGAGGTTCGATTGCGGGGTCAGTCGGCAGCGCCTCCCCCCCCAGGGCCGCGGTCAGTCGCCCCGCCACCTTGCGCCCCAGCGCCTGCAACAGCCCCTCCAGCCCGCCGAAATAACGGTAGATCAGCTGCTTGTCCGCCTCGGCCCGCCTTGCGATCGGGTTGATTCCCAACGCGGCGAAACCCTCCGCGGCCAGGATCTCCAGGGCGGCATTCAGAATGCGGTCGGTGGTGTCTTCGCGGTTGCCCATAGTTTTTTCCAGACGGGAGTCGAAAAAAGTCACCGATTGGTGACTTTTTCCTTGCGCGACTCGGTTCGCAAGTTTATGTCACCGACCAGTGACAAGCTCAACCCCAGGAACCGCCGCCATGAAATCCGCCCTGCCGACCCCCCGCCAGTTCGTCCCTTCCTTCGCCCTGGACACCGCGCCCCCCGCCAAGGCCGCCCCCGCCCGCGGCACGGCAATCGCCCTCGTCGCCCTGGCCGTCTTCTTCAACCTGCCTTTCTCGCATCTCGCCTCCACCTTCGACTACCCCGACATCCTGCGCCAGCCGACCGAGACGATCCTGGCCGCCTTCCAGGCCGGGGGCGCCGAGCTGGTCGCCACCTGGTATGCTTTCGCGCTCGCCGCCATGCTGATGGTGCCGATGAGCCTGGTCCATGCTTTCGCCGCCGGTCGGATGCGGCGGCCCGAGATTGCGCTGTCGGCCGCGCTGATCGGCGTTTTGGCGGGGCTGTTGCAGGCCATGGGCCTGCTGCGCTGGGTGCTCGTCGTGCCGGGCTTGGCCGCGCGGGGCGATGTGGCGGGCTTTGCCCTGGTGCATGACTATGCGGGCCTCGCCTTGGGCGAGCATCTCGGCATGCTGCTCACCGCGGGCCATGTCGCGCTGATCGGCCTGCTGCAATGGGGCGAGCGGCGGCGCATCGCCGCGGGCCTGGCGCTGGCCGTCACCGCCCTGATCGGGTTCGGCGCGATGGAGGGCCCCGCGCTCGCCATGGGCGCCGCGGGGACGATCTTTGCGCTCAGCGCCATGGTGGGCTAC
>CAMFIX010000149.1 GCA_945952425.1 uncultured Pseudorhodobacter sp.
TATCCACATCGGCCGAGCCATCGGCGAGCGCCGCAAGCGCCGTCACGATCTTGAAGGTAGAGCCCGGCGGATAGGCGCCCTGCACCACCTTGTTGGCCAGCGGCCGGTGGTCGTTCTCGGTCAGCACCGCGTAATTGGCGCCCGAAATCCCGCGCACAAACAGGTTCGGGTCGAAGCTCGGAGCCGAGGCCGCCGCGATGATGTCGCCGTTTTGCACATCCATCACGATGCAGGCAGCCGAATCCTCGCCCAGCCGCGCCTGCACGAAATTCTGCACATCGGCATCCAGCGTCAGCATCAGATTGTCGCCTGCGATGCCCTCGGTCCGCTCCAACTCGCGCATGACGCGGCCGACGTGGTTGACCTCGATCTTGCGGTTGCCCGCGCTGCCGCGCAGCACATCCTCGCGCCACTTTTCGACGCCTACCTTGCCGATCTGGAACTTGGGGATGCGCAGCAAGGGGTCGGGATTTTCCAAGCCCGCCAGGTCTTTCTCGGACACCGGGCCGACATAGCCCACGACATGGACGAAATCGGTGTCGCGCGGATAGACGCGGCTCAGCCCCACATCGGGCGTCACGCCGGGCAGGGCGGGGGTGTTGATGGTGAGGGTCGAGAACTCCTCCCAGCTCAGCCGGTCGCGCACCGGGATCGGCACGAAAGAGGGGTTGCGGTCGACATCGCGCAACACCCGCTCCAGATCGGATTCGGTCAGCGGCACCAGATGCGACAGCCGGTTCAGCACCTGCTTGACGTCGCCCGCCCCCTCGCGCGTGATGACGACGCGGTAATTCTGCTCGTTGCCGGCAATCAGCTTGCCGTTGCGGTCGGTGATCAGGCCGCGCGCCGGGGGGATCAGCTGGATGTTGACCCGGTTCTGCTCGGCCAGAAGCTTGAAATCCTCGGCTTGATCGACGCCGAGATAGCGCATCCGCCCGCCCAGAACCGCCATGGTCCCGGCCATGGCCGTGCCCATCACCAGCGCGCGCCGGGTGACCTTGCGGTGGCTGTCCTCGCTGTCGCGGACCGGGCGCCTCATAGCCGCCTCCCCCTCTCGTCGATTTCCCCCGTCGCGGGCTTGTGCAGGTCAAGCCCATAGCGCGAAAAGGCCACGACCGCGGGATAAGCCAGGATCGACCAGAGGATCTGCAGCAAAGCCATGCCGAAGGCCGGTTGATCGACGAAGGCCAGCCCCAGGATCAGCCGGTTGGCGGCAAAGACCCCCAGCATCACCCCGCCGACCAGAAGCCATTCGACAAAGAAGGACAGCTCGCGCGTCAGGGCAGAGCGGGCGCGGATGAACTCCGCCCCCGCCAGCACCAGCGCCGCCCAAAGCCCCGGCGGGCGCATCAGGCACAGGTCTTCCACCAGCACGACCGCCGCGATCATCGGCGCCGGCAGGTATTCCGGCCGCCGCACCATCCAGGCGAAGATCAGGCAGACCAGAAGGTCCGGCCCCGGCAGATGGCCCGCGGTGGTGTCCAGGGGCAGAAGCCGCACCACCAGCATCACCAGCACCACGACGAGGAAGATCGCCCGATGGAACCACAATTCGCCGATCCAGGCCCGCAGCATGGCGCCCTCAATCGCTGCGCGCGCCGGTCGTGCCGTCATCGACCGGGGGCGCGGGGGCAGGGGCGGCGGGGTCGGTGTTCTGCACCGGCAGGCCCTCGGCGGGCAAAAGCGGGCCCTGGAAGCCCGCGGGGAGCGGCTTGGGCGGCTCGGGCACCAGAAGCGCGCCGGGATCGGTGATCGGCACCGAGGCATAGGACCGCAGCACCCGCAGGTATTCCAGCCGCTGGTAATCGGCGGCGAGGTTCACCCTAAGGCGCTTGTCGGCGCCCAGAACCACCTGGCCGACCAGAAGCCCGCCGGGAAAGACCCCGCCGTCGCCCGCCGTCACCACCCGGTCGCCGGGAGAGATCTGATCGGGGTGCTCCAGATAATCCAGCACCGGATACATGGAATTGTCGCCCGACAGGATGCCTTTCAGCCCCGAGGGCTGCACCACGACGGGAATGCGAGAGGATGAGTCGGTCAGCAGAAGCACGCGGCTCGTCCGGTCGCCGACGCCGGAAATCCGGCCCACCAACCCGATCCCGTCCATCGTGCCCCAGCCGTCGCGGATGCCGTCGCGTTGGCCCACGTTCAGCAGCACCGATTGCCGGAAGGGGCTGCCACTGTCGGCCAGCACCTGCCCCGTCACCTGCGTCAGCATCGGGTCCAGCCGCACATTGTTGAGGTCCAAGAGCCGCGCGTTCTTCTGCTCCAGCTGCAGCGCCGCCTCTTTCCAGGCCTTCATCTGCTGCAACTCGTCGCGCAGCTCCTGGTTCTGTTCGTAAAGCCGGGCATAGCTCTGGAAATTCTCGACCATGCCCGAGGCCTTGGTGACCGGCACCATGGCCCAGCTGAGGTCGGGCACGACACGGTCCAGCAAAGCGGTGCGGAACCGCTCCACCCGCGGGCTGTCGATCCGCCAGACCAGGAAAATCACCAGCAAAAGCAGGACCAGAAGGCCCACCATCACCCGCCGCAAAGGCCGGGCGAAATCCTCGCTGTCATAGCGCGCGCGGGCCATCGCTGCCCTTTAGCTGTCGTAGTCGATGACGTGCCGAAGCTGCTTTTCATACTCCAAGGCCTTGCCGGTGCCCAGAGCGACGCAGTTCAAAGGTTCGTTGGCGACAGAGATGCTCAAGCCCGTCTGCTCGCGAAGCGAGAGGTCCAGGTCGCCCAGCAAGGCACCGCCCCCCGTCAGCATCACGCCGCGGTCGACGATATCCGCCGCCAGGTCGGGCGGCGTGGTCTCCAAGGCCTGCATCACCGCGTCGCAGATCGCCTGGACGGGTTCGCTCAGCGCCTCGGCCACCTGCGCCTGGTTGATCTCGGTCTCTTTCGGCACGCCGTTCAAGAGGTCGCGCCCGCGGATCTGGATGGACGCGCCGCGCCCGTCGTCGGGCATCCGCGCCGTGCCGATGGTGGTCTTGATCCGCTCGGCCGTGGATTCGCCGATCAAGAGGTTCTGATGGCGGCGCAGGTAGTTGATGATCGCCTCGTCCATCCGGTCGCCGCCGACGCGGACCGAGCGCGCATAGACGATGTCGCCCAGGGACATGACGGCCACTTCCGTCGTGCCGCCGCCGATGTCCACCACCATGTTGCCGGTCGGATCGGTGATCGGCATTCCCGCTCCGATGGCCGCGGCGATGGGCTCGGCAATGAGACCGGCGCGGCGGGCGCCCGCCGACAGCACCGACTGCCGGATCGCGCGCTTTTCCACCGGCGTCGCGCCATAGGGCACGCAGACGATGATCTTGGGCTTCGAGAAGGTGGAGCGTTTGTGCACCTTGCGGATGAAATGCTTGATCATCTCTTCCGCCGTGTCGAAATCGGCGATGACCCCGTCGCGCATCGGGCGGATGGCCTCGATGGAGCCCGGCGTGCGGCCCAGCATCAGCTTGGCATCCTCGCCCACGGCCAGAACCTGCTTCTTGCCGTCCTTGACGTGATAGGCCACGACCGAAGGCTCGTTCAGGATTATCCCGCGCCCCTTGACATAGACCAGCGTATTCGCCGTCCCGAGGTCGATCGCCATGTCCGACGAGAAGATGGAAGAGAGAACCGACATATTGCCCCCGAAAGCACCCGACTCGGGGAGGCCCGAGCGGTTTTGGACGCTATAGAGCGGCAGGGGCGGAGAGGCGAGTCAAAAGGCAAGCCCCGGGCGGAAGGTCGCGCGGGGTTCGAAGGCTTGTCATTTTCGAACATTTATGGGGCGTTTTAGGCGCCGGAAATCCAGCTTCCCGTCACTTTTCGAAGATTTAGGGCGCTGGCGCTTTGCCCTGGGCGACATGGCGCGGACCAACATCTGCGTGATGGCCAGGGCGGAAAGGTCGGAATCGCCCGGGGGCGAGGGCGGGGCAGCCGGGCTTTCCGGCTGCCCCTGGGCGCAGGGTCAATGCGCGTCCTTGTAGTTCACCTGCTTCACGTCGCTGTCCGGCGCGGTCTTCTGCTTGCGCACGATCAGCCGGTTCAGCGCGTTCACATAGGCCTTCACGCTGGCCACCACCGTGTCGGTATCGGCGGAAGAGCCGGTCGCGATACGGCCGTCCTCGCTCAGCCGGACCGAGACCGTCGCCTGGGCATCGGTGCCCTCGGTCACGGCGCTGACCTGGTAGATTTCGAGCTTCGCCTCATGCGGAAAGAGCTCGTCCACCGCGTTGAAGGCGGCATCGACCGGGCCGTCGCCGGTGGCATCGGTGGAATGGTCCACCCCGTCGATGGTCAGGGTGAGTTCCGCCTCGCGCGGGCCTTCCGTGCCGCAGACGACGCGCAGACGTTTCACCTGCAGGAAGTCGTGCTCGTCATTGGTGGCCTCGTCGGCGACCAGGGCGATCAGGTCGTCGTCATAGACCTCTTTCTTGCGGTCGGCCAAGGCCTTGAAGCGGACGAAGACGTCGTTCAGCTGGTTGTCGGCCAGTTCGAACCCCAGCTCCTTCAGCTTGGCGCGCAGGGCCGCGCGGCCGGAGTGCTTGCCCATCGTCAGGTTCTTCTGCGTCAGGCCGATATGCTCGGGGCGCATGATCTCGAAGGTCTCGACGTTTTTCAGCACGCCATCCTGGTGGATGCCCGATTCATGCAGGAAGGCATTCTTGCCGACGATGGCCTTGTTGAACTGCACCGGAAAGCCCGAGACGGCGGAGACCCGGCGCGACAGGTTCATGATCTTGGTTGTGTCGATCCCGGTCTTGTAGGGCAGAATGTCGTTGCGCACGCGCATCGCCATCACGACCTCTTCCAGCGCGGTGTTGCCCGCGCGTTCGCCCAGGCCGTTGATCGTGCATTCGATCTGCCGCGCCCCCGCCTCGACCGCGGCGAGGCTGTTCGCCGTCGCCATGCCGAGGTCGTTGTGGCAATGGGTGGCAAAGGTGATCGCATCTGCGCCGGGGACACGCTCCAAGAGCATGGCGATCAGCTTGGCGGACTCAAAGGGGTAGGTGTAGCCCACCGTATCGGGGATGTTGATCGTCGTGGCGCCCGCCTTGATGGCGATCTCGACCACCCGGCACAGGTAGTCGTGTTCGGTCCGCGTGGCATCCATCGGCGACCATTGCACATTGTCGCAGAGGTTGCGGGCGTGGCTGACCGTGTCATGGATGCGCTCGGCCATCTGGTCCATATCCAGGTTCGGAATGGCGCGGTGCAGCGGCGAGGTGCCGATGAACGTGTGGATGCGGGGGGAACGCGCGTGTTTCACCGCCTCCCAGCAGCGGTCGATGTCCTTGAAATTCGCCCGGGCGAGGCCGCAGATCGTAGAGGTCTTGGCGCGCTTGGCGATCTCGGTCACGGCGGCGAAATCGCCTTCGGAGGCGATGGGGAAACCGGCCTCGATGATATCGACGCCCATTTCATCCAGGAGGCCGGCGATCTCCAGCTTTTCCTCATGGGTCATCGTGGCGCCGGGGGATTGTTCCCCATCGCGCAAGGTCGTGTCGAAAATCAGGACGCGGGGTTGTTCGGTCATCATATCCTCGGAGGGTTTTGCTTCATCTTCGGGCGCTGGTCACCTCCGAGCGGTCGCGCCCAAGGGCACGCTCAGAGGCGGCTAAGAAGAAGCAGGACCAGGGGGAGCGCGGCGGCCCCCTGCAAAGCTGTGATGCTGATGCGATCCTTGGTCATGGGGCGCGACTATAAGGGGCAAATCGCGAAAGGAAAGGGGGGAGGCGGCAAAAAGCTCGACCTTTGGGCGGGCCGCGCCAGATCAAGGCCGGGGGCGGCCTGCGCTCGGGCCATCGATGCCCTCGCGCAGGCGGCTGCCGCGGCGCAGATGAGGGAGGTGGGGCATGGAACGGGCCTTGGTGCTGGGGGCGACGGGCGGGATCGGCGGGGCGGTGGTGCGGGCGCTGCAGGCGCGGGGCGTGGCGGTCACCGGGCTGTCGCGGCGCGATGGGCTGGACGTGACGGACGAGGCCTCGGTCGCGGCGACGCTCGGGGCCTTGAGCCCGGGGTTCGACCTGGTGCTGATCGCCACGGGCGCCTTGGGTCCGCGGCCGGAAAAGAGCCTGCGCGCCATCGAGCCCGCGGCGATGGCCGCCCAGTTCGCGCTGAATGCGACGGGGCCGATCCTGGTGGTGAAACATGGTCTGCGGCTTTTGCCGCGCGACCGGCCGACGCACCTGGTCGCGCTTTCGGCCCGGGTGGGGTCGATCGGCGACAATCGTTCGGGCGGCTGGTATGGCTATCGTGCCGCCAAGGCCGCGCTGAACCAGCTGATGCGCTCGGCCGCCATCGAGGTCGCCCGCACCCATCCGCGCGCCTGCCTCCTGGCGCTGCATCCCGGCACCGTCGACACTGCCCTGACCGCCCCCCATCGCGGCAGCCATCCCGCCATGAGCCCCGATGCGGCCGCCGATCGCCTTCTGGCGGTCGTCGCGGCGCAAGGCCCGGGCGAGACGGGGCGATTCGTCGATTGGCAGGGCGAATCGGTGCCCTGGTAGGGGTTCGGACCGAAGTCGGAAAAGCGGGTCGGAAAGGCTCGGACCTTGGTCGGAAGATCGCGGCGGCAAGGGTCGTAAACTGGGGTTTATGCCGGGTTAGGGCAGGAGGCACCCCGCAATCTTAAACCTCAGACGAATTTCCCCCGGCCGCGGCAGCCGCCAGATTGAGCCCATCGCCACGGCAATCCCGCCGCGGCTCTTCCCTGCCGGCCCGAAAGGAGACCCGGACCCGCCACGAGACCGGCGGCGGCGCAAACTGTCCCCGCCCGAAAGGGCCGCGCTGCCGAACCCCGGTCTTGTCCCGCCTCGCCCGACGCCTCTGGCTGATGCGCCCCCCAGCGCTGTCCCCCAGCCGAGGCCTGCCCGGGCGGGGCGGACCTTCCCCCCGGGGGTCCGGCCTGACGGCCCTGCAACGTTCGAAAGGTACGACGATGAAGAAATTTTTCCTGCTTTCCGCGGGCCTGGTGCTGACGGCCACGGCCTCTTTCGCAGCGGTCACGGCCAGCCAGTTGGCGGCCAGCTACCAGGCCGACGGCTTCACCGCCATCGAGGTGACGACCGGCGCCACCCAGATCAAGGTCGAGGCGGTGAAGTCCGGCCAGAAGCTGGAAGTGGTCTATGACATCGCGACGGGCACCATCCTCAGCCAGGAGCAGAAGCCTGCCAAGGCGCGGGACGCCGAGGACCGCACGGTCGAGGTC
>CAMFIX010000150.1 GCA_945952425.1 uncultured Pseudorhodobacter sp.
ACCCGGATGTCGACGTCGACGAGGAGGAAGATACGCTCTACCCGTTCCTGCGCCACGGCGGGCCCAAATCGCTCCACTATGCCTTGCGTGCGACCTATTGGCCTGGGATCGCGCTGATTCCGGCCAACCTCGGGCTCTACGACGCCGAATACGAATTTGCAGCCCGCATGGCGCGCGAGCCGACCTTCATTCTCGATAGGCTGCGAGAGGGGATCGCCAGTATCGCCGACCAATTTGACGTGATCCTCCTCGATCCGCCGCCTGCTCTTGGGATGATCTCGCTCTCGGTCCTACGCGCGGCCAGCGCGCTTTTGATCCCGGCGCCCCCATCGAACATCGACTTTGCTTCGACCGCGCATTTCCTGAAGATGATGGAAGCCACGTTGTCCGAACTTGCCCGCGTAGGGGGCGAGAGGTCTTACAGCTTCGTCAAGATCCTGGCCTCGAAGATGAACGACCAGAAGTCAGCGCATATGGCCATCAAGCGGATGATGGACGCTGTCTTTCCGCAGGACATGCTGCAGTCGGTGCTGAAGGACAGTGCCGAGATCGACAACGCAACGGCAAATCTGTCGACGGTGTACGAGCTGACCGGGCCCACGACCCGGACCGAGACCCACAAACGCTGCCGGGCCTACCTGGACGCCGTCGGCCGCGAAATCGAAATCCTGGCGCGCAAGACCTGGCCCAGCCATCACCGCGCACTTCGCAAGGAGGGTATCCTGTGAGCAAACGTCATGACGCGATTTTCGGCGATGTGCTGAAGGACCTGAACGCGGATCCGGTCCCTGAAGAGGATCGCGGCGGCACGCGGTTCCTGCGTCGGTCCAATGCCCTGGCCGATGCGGGTGAACGCGAGGAAAAGGTCCTGCGTTGGGTCGACCCGGCGACCTGCGTGATGTGGGCTCGCCACAATCGCGCTTATGGCCTCTTGAACGAGGACAATTGTCGCGACCTGATCGACTCGATCCGCAGTCAAGGTCAGCAAGAGTTCCCGGCCATCGTGCGGCGGGTGCAGGGCGGCGGCTACGAGGTGATTTGCGGAGCGCGGCGGCATTTCGCGATTTCGTGGCTGCGCGCCAACAACTATCCCCAGTTTCGCTACCTGGTCGAGGTTCGCGATCTGACCGACGAAGAAGCCTTCCGCCTGGCCGATGTCGAGAACCGCGACCGCGAGGACATCTCGGACTACGAGCGGGCCCGAGACTACGCTGCAGCTCTGGACCAGTATTACGGCGGTCGGCAGAAATCCATGGCCGAGCGGTTGGAGGTCTCGGAGGGTTGGTTGTCACGCTACCTACAGTTGGCGCGCCTTCCCGAGGCGATCATCGCCGCTTATCCGTCCATCCGCGACATCAAGGAGCTTCACGCGCGCATTCTCAAGCCGTTCTTGGCGGACACGAAACAGTCAGAGGCGATCCTCGCAGCCGCGGCCGATCTTGCGAAGCGGCAGGCCGCAGCGCGGGCAGGTAATGGCAGTTTTATCGATGGCGCCCAGGTCTTGGCCAAGCTCAAGGCGGCCTCGGCCGGACCTCGTGAGCCCAAGGCGAAGGGCCTTGTCTTCAAAGGCCCCTCCGAGGCCTCCGGCATCACCCTCAAGAGGCAGGGGAGCAAGCTGGCCCTCGAGTTTTCCGACAAGATCTCGGAGGCCGCACTGCGCTCCGCCTTTGAAGCCTTCCTGATACATCGGAACAGAGGTTGACTTGCCAACTGGCAACTTCAGCTTATTGTTTTTAATCAGGAGCTTGGCCTAACGCTTTGATCGCGGGATGCTACGCCAGAGGTGATGTTCTTGGGTTATCTTGCAAAGGTGCGGTTTTTGGGGTATTGAGTAAATTCCTCAAACTCATCCCCTGACATGCAGCCCCAGATCCTCCGTGATTCCACCTCCCTCTCGCAAGCGCTCCGCAGCCGTCGGAGGGCTCTTGGCCTGACGCAGGAAGAAGTGGGTCAAAGGGCGGGTGTTGCCGCCAAGCATGTCAGCCGGATCGAGAACGGCACGCATGAGCCCAAGGTCTCGACCCTCTTCGCGCTCTTCGCAGCCTTGGGCCTCGATTGCGTCCTGGGCGAGCAGGGCAGGGTGGTCCGGCCGCCCGACATCACGGAGATCTTCTGATGGGCCGCCCCGCCCTGACCCGGGCTTTGGAGGTTCGGATCAACGGGCGGCTGGCGGGGGACTATCGCTTCAGCCCCTCGAGCGGGGTCAGCTTCACCTATGCGGCCGAGTGGCTGGACTGGGCGCCGGCCTTCCCGATCTCGCGGCAACTGCCGTTGAGGATGGGCGCGCAGACCGGCGACCACGTCCACGCCGTCTTCGAGAACCTCTTGCCGGACAGTCCCGACCTGCGCCGCCGCATCGCAGAGCGCACCTCGGCCCAGAGCGACCGCCCCCACGACCTGCTGGCGGCTATCGGGCGCGATTGCGTCGGCGCGATGCAGTTCCTCCCCCCCGGCACCGATCCCGGCGACCCCTTTGCCATTCGTGGCCAACCGCAGTCCGAGGCCGAGATCGCCGCCACCCTGCGCGACCTCGCCACGACGCCTTTGGGCCTGCTCCCGGGTGAGGCCTTCCGCATTTCGCTGGCGGGGGCGCAGGAGAAGACCGCTTTCCTGCGTCATCAGGGCGCCTGGATGAAGCCCGAAAGCCTGACCCCCACGACGCATATCTTCAAGCGGCCGATGGGGATGATCGGCGCCATCGACATGCGCGACAGCGTCGAGAACGAGTGGCTCTGTCTGCAGTTCGCTGCGGCCATGGGCCTGCCGGTGAACACGGCCGAGATGGCGCAGTTCGAGGATCAGCGCGTCCTGATCGTCACAAGGTTCGACCGGGCGTCGCGTCCCCAAGGCGGGCTCTTGCGCCTGCCGCAAGAGGACTTCCTGCAGGCCCTCGGGATTCCCTCGGCGAAGAAATACCAGGATCACGGCGGGCCAGGGATGCGCGAGGCCTACACCCTTCTGGAGGGCTCGATGGCGCGGGCCGCCGATCAAGTGCTTTTCCTGAAGGCGCAGATCGTCAACTGGATGCTGGGGGCCATCGACGGTCATGCGAAGAACTACTCCCTGGCCCTGACGCCGGGAGGTTACCGGATGACGCCCCTCTACGACATCCTGAGCGCGGCCCCGACGGAGGCGGCCTTCCGCCACAAGGATCTGCGGATGGCAATGGCGGTCGGGAACCGCCGCCACTACCGGCTCGACCACATCCAGCCGCGGCATTTCGACGAGATGGCCGAGGCGGCCCGCGTCCCCCTTGCCCTGCGCAGGCAGGCCTTCGCCGACCTGGCCGAAGCGGCCCCTGCCGCGATCGAGACCGTGGCGGCCCGCCTGCCCGCCGATTTCCCAGCCCGGGTCGCGGAACCGATCCTGGCCCGTGCCCGGACCTGCGCCGAGAGGCTCAATCCCCCGGCATGAATCCCGCCAGCCAGCGCCAGCGGGGGGCCTGGGCGCGGTAGGCAATCCAGCCCTCGTCCGGCACGGCGGCAAAGGCCAGGAGAGCTTGGACGAAGGCCTCTCCATCGGGCTCTTGCGGCGGGAAGGGCTCGGGATCTTTACGATGTTTCGGCCCGGCGGCCCGGCCATGAGCAGCGCAAATGGTGAGGGCCGCCAGCAGCTCCAACCGTTCATCGGGGGACCATGGGTCAGGGGGCCAGCACCCCAGCGAACCCAATTCATCCGCGAGGTCGCGATGGAAATTCCCGGCCTTTTCGCTTTCTGCCCAGGTGAAGACCCTGCGGCCTGGGGGAAGCATCGACAAGGCCTCGGTCAGCGACTGCAGGGTCCAGCGGTCGGGCACCGGGTGGCGGAGCTCATAGGACAGCATTCCCCGCAGCATCGCGCGGGCAAAGAGGCGGTCTGCGGCGAGGGGCTCCAGCTTTCGCAGGTCGTAAGGATCCACCTCAAGCCCACGCTCCAGCCGCCAAGCGGCTCGGCGCAGGTCGTCGCGCCACGGGGCATCCATCGCCAGCATCTCGGGCGGCAAGCCGTGCAGGGGGGTTAACTCGGCCCAAGCCCAGGTGACCCACTCCGCGACGGGGGCGAGCGGGTTGGTCTTCGGCCAAAGGCGCAGGCAGTGGACGGCAGTCCGTCGCAGCGCCTCCTCGACGCGCGACAAGAGGTCCGGTTCCGGCGGCAGGGCCAAGCCTTTGGTTTCGCACCACTTCGCCCAGGTGGCATGGTGGGTGACTGCCGAAGAGGTCAGGCTGTTCAGCTCCACCCACAGCTGTTGGCTGCTCGGGGTCGGCTGGCCTTCGATCTGCAGCCCCGCGATGCCGGTATAGTTGAAGGTCCGTCGTTCGCCTTTGGGCATCAAGCGACCGACGAAGTGGAAATTGCCGTTCGGATGGCGGCGGATCTGGTCCAGCGCCAGCGTCCGCGGCGTGCCATACATGAAACAGAGGGTGGCCGAGCAGCGATCCACCAGGACGCCGCTGTCATCCAGAAACCCCGGATCGGGCCAACCGGCCAAGCGGCGGAGCACCTGATGGCCAGCACGGTGCAGCCAGAAGCCCAGGTAGCCGCGCCGCCTCCCGCCGAGCGAGCGGATCAGCGGCAAGCCGCCCCGCGCTTTGGCGTGCCGGTCAGGCGGACCGGGGGGCAGTGGCGGCTCGACCACCTCGGCACGCGCGACCTCGTGGGCAAAGAGCGCCTGGCCGGGGCGGTCCCAGGCCAGAACGCGCCCGAGGGCCGTCAAAGGGCGCGGCTGGCCCACGACCCGCACCCTGCGCGACCAGAAGAGGAGGCCGCCGTCCTCCAGCACCCGCGCGCTGCCGCGCGCTGCGAGGCGGGGGAACCATATCCTCGCAAAACTCGGCTCCTCCGCGGCGTCGCGGGGCTGAGTGCTGCGGTCTAGCCAGACCAAGTCGCCGGGGCGGGCAGGGCGGTCGAGGAAAATCAGGCGGGACAGGAACATCTTGGGCGTCCAAAGGGTCGCGGGCATTCTGGCAGAGGTGGGTGACAGAAGCTGTCTCTTCTTGCAGGTTCGGACCGTGGCGGCCAGTTTTGACAACAGGATTCGGCGGTTTTCTGTCGTCAACGCTGTTTGACGACAGGCTGCTGGCATCAAACAGCGTTGATGTTAGGATTCCCCGAAGTCCTGTTGCCAAAGTCGAGGTTCAGCTCCTTGATTGGCGGAATCGTGGACGGCGGGTTCCGTCCTCACACCCTCAGCTCCCCAGCGAGCGCTGCTTCGCCATGGACAGCAAGCATTGCGGCGAAGTGGCCGACGCTAAGCCGGTCCATAAGGGCCCGGATGCGGCCCTCGTAGCGATCCGCTCCGATCAGGCGCAGGAGGTCTGACCGGTGGAATTGCCAATTGGCGCTGGGTGCCGCGGCGGCCAGCCGAAGGGCCTCGATCTCCTGCGGCGCCGCGACCGGCGCCGGCTTCTGCGCGAATTTTGCGGGACGGAGCAACGGCTTGGCCGGCCTCACTTGCCATTTCCGCATGAAGCCCAACAGGAACCCTGTCGGCACCTCGGTGTTGCCCTTGGCGCGGTTGAACGCTTGGAACCCCTCCCAGATCTTCTCGGCGGCGACCTCGCAGCAGGGAAGGATCGCCTTGGCGCCGTCGATCAGATCCCGGCAGACCTTGCTCAGCGGGGTCGACTTTTCCCCAATCTCGATGCTTCCCGTGAAGATATTTTTGTTAAGAGATTCTATACAAGGAGACGTGTCGTCTTCGTTTGGCGTGTCGCCAGAGCCGCCGTCACGGTTGTCCACAAGCTGCCAGCGGAAGATCCAGGGCGAGAATTTTCCGCCTGATTTGACACGGGTCAGTCCGGCGCTGGAGCCCTCGAGTTCAGCAAGCAGCGTGGACAGATGCTGCCGAGAGATCCCCATGTCAACCATGAGGTCACAGAGCTGGAAAGACGCGGTCCCGCGCTTTAAGCCGTTGTAGCCATCCTTCCAGGAAGTGCCGTCGAGGATGATGGTGGCAAGCTTGTGGGCCGAGAAGGAGAGGCGCGCCTTGAGGATGCGGCGCAGGATGGTGCCGGTGTTCATGGTCATTGGAGTTTGTCCTTGTGGGCAAGGACGCGGAACGTCAGGCAACAAAAAGTGAGCCCGGTAAACAGGTTACCAGTTGCATCTCCCATAAGCGCGCGCTAAATCCCCCTTCGCAACGGAAGAGATTTGGCGGCGTCGGGCCTTTGGTTCGGCGTCGTTTTCTTTTCTGGGGTGGGGGTTCCGAAGACGGGATGTGACGGGTTGTTCCGTGGCGACGATCTCGCCACGGTGGGTTATGGGCTTGGGGATGGACGTGCTCAGAGAACCCGCTGAACGGGTCGCCTGAGCCCCCGGTCAAAGGCCGGGGTTATCCCTGAGGCGTCAGGCGTAGGCGCTGACGATGCTGCCTTCGACGGCCATGGCCAGAGCATGGGCCGCGTTCCGTGCCCCGAGTGCCTCGCGCGCCCGTTCGAGGCGCTTCTTGACTGTCTCGCGGCTGATCCCGAGGTGATAGGCGATCTCGATCTGGCTCATGCCGAGGGCATAGAGCCTCAACGCGTCGAAGCAGGCCCGTGTCAGGTTGGCCGTGAGCGAGCGGAGCGACAGCAAGTCCTGGAAGATGTCATCGAGATCGGCGATCTCGACGTCGGTGAACTCACGGTCGGGGCGGGCGCAGGAGAGGAAGGACCGCTTCAGCCCGATCATCTGGTTCTTGGCCGAGAGGATGACGCCGAATCGCAGGTTGAAGGCCGCCGCGAGGTCCAAGACCGCCATGGAGCGAGGCTCGGTGACCTTGGCCGCGATCTCCGACCAGCGGGCGGCGCCGGAGTTCGCGGCCGCCCATTCCAGCACGGGATCGGCGAGCAGAAGATCTCTGGCGCTGTACTCTTCGAACCAGGCGCGGGGGAAGGACGAGTAGGCGAGTTCGGGTCGGAAGAACTCGTTGGTTTGCAGGGCGAGGACGTAACCTGCGGTTGCATGAGCGCTGATGCGGAGATCGTGGCGGGCATAGGCCTCGGCGCGGGCGATCATCGATTCGAGGGGGACGAAGGGCAGGGGCTGTTTCTTCTGCGGCAAGGCGTTCTTCTTCGTGTTTGCAGGGATTCGTGAAGTAAATTTAGCGGGTTACCGGTCTGTGCGAGTCCCGTTGGGCGGCTGCGTTTAGGGAGAAGATTAACGTACGTCAAGAGGGGTCGTTCCCTCGCACCCGGGTGTTCGGCG
>CAMFIX010000151.1 GCA_945952425.1 uncultured Pseudorhodobacter sp.
GGCATTCGCATTAGCAGCTTAACCTGTGCAGATTCAGCTGGGTCATTACACTCTTGCGGCGGTTCTCCGCCATGGCCAAAATAGTCCAGCGCCTTGCCGGCAGCAGTTGGCCCGCCGTAGCAATAAAGACTCCCTGGGGCATCAACACCCGAAGTCCATGTCGGGCTATAATCAAGCGATGCGCCACCAAAACCGCGTTCAGTTCCGCCCATCGCCATCTCCTATTATGTATTTCAAAATCCTAATAAACGCGTTTCCTGCGCCTGCGCGCCCCGCGAATAGCCACACATCGACACATCTCGCATACAACGGAAGAAACAGCGATAGCAGAGTAACTTCAAGAAAAACTATCGCAACTTCGAAGTGAGAACTGACGCCCCCTATCAAGAAACAAAACGCTAAAGTTATCGGGATCAACAATGCGCCCGAAACCAGCCATATGATTGTCAGATAGAGCGCGCCCACCAAGGGAGAGCCATCAATAGTAGACAGCACTCCTCGAGCAAGATTCCTTGAACGACACCCCAGATCAAATCTCAATTTACCCCCGAAATCCACCTGACACAAGCAATCTGAACGATCACTCGACAATTCAACGTTCTAGGAGGCCCCATTGCCGCAATGGGGCGTTTTAAGCTTCTCGATGGGTCAACAAGCCAATTGCACTTCACGCATTTGTGAAGCCACGCCCGCCACATGTCAACCCCTCCCCGGCACCCTTCCGCCCACCCCATCTCCCCTGTTGGCTTTCCTCCTTGAATCCGTGTAAGATGCCTGCAAACAGGGGCAAAAGACCCCGATAACGCACGAGCAGGCCCCATGTTTCAGACCTTCCTTGCCCTCGCGCAGGATGCGACCTCCGTTGCCACGACGGTTGCCGCCGCTGCCCCCACGCCGGCCGACGCGCCCGATTTCTCGCTTGTCGCGCTCTTCCTGCGCGCGACCTTCACCGTCAAGCTGGTGATGACCGGGCTGATGCTGATGTCCTTCTGGTCCTGGTCGATCATCATCCAGAAGGCGATCCTGTTCCGGGCGGCGCGCAAAGAGGCCGCGATCTTCGACCGCGCCTTCTGGTCGGGCGAGCCGCTGGACGAGCTTTATGAGACCATCGGGCCGACGCCCGAAGGCGCCTCGGAGAAGATCTTCGCCTCGGGCATGCTGGAGTGGCGCCGCAGTCATCGCCAGGACGGCGGCCTGATCGCGGGCGCCCAGGCGCGCATCGACCGCGCCATGGATGTCGCCATCAACCGCGAGGCGGAGCGGCTGAACTCCGGGCTGTCCTTCCTCGCGACCTGCGGCTCGACCGCGCCCTTCATCGGGCTGTTTGGGACGATCTGGGGGATCAAGCACTCGTTCGAGCAGATCGCCATTTCGCAGAACACCAACCTCGCCGTCGTGGCGCCGGGCATCGCCGAGGCGCTGTTGGCCACCGGCATCGGCCTGATCGCGGCCATCCCCGCGGTCGTGGCCTATAACAAGCTGAACGCGGACAGCGAGCGCATCCTCGGCGGCTACGAGGCCTTTGCCGACGAATTCGCCACCATCCTCTCGCGCCAGCTGGACGCCTGACATGGGGGCCGGGGTCGTCAAGAAATCGGGCGGCGGCGGGCGGCGCAGGCGGCGCGGCCAATCCGCCGCCATGTCTGAAATCAACGTCACGCCCTTCGTCGACGTGATGTTGGTGCTGCTCATCATCTTCATGGTGGCAGCGCCGCTTCTGACCGTGGGGGTGCCGGTCAAGCTGCCGGAAACCGCGGCCAATGCGCTGCCGACCGAACAGGAAGAGCCGCTGACCATCACGCTGACCGCCGATGGGCTGATCCTCTTGAACTCGACCGAGATGGCCGAGGCCGACCTGATCCCCAAGCTTTCCGCCGTGGCGGCCGAGCGGACCAGCAAGAAGGTCTTCGTGCGCGCCGATGGGTCGGTGCCTTATGCGATGGTGGCGCAGCTGATGGGCGCGCTGAACGCCGGCGGCTTCAACGACATCGGCCTGGTGACCGACCCGGGCGGCCCCTCGATGGGGGCGAAAGCGGGCGCGAACGACCAGGCGCCGTAAGATGATGAACCGCGGCACCCTCATCTCGGGCATCGGGCACCTCAGCCTGATCCTCTGGGCTTTGCTCGGGGGGCTGTTCCATTGGAACGAAGAGCCGCCGGTGGTGCAGACGACGACGGTCTCGCTGATCACCACCCAGGACTTCGAGGCGATGCAGGCGGCGGCGCCCAAGGCCGACCAGCCGGCCGAGACGCCGGTGGCGCAGCCCAAGGCGGCGGAAACGCCCACGGAGAAGCCCGCCGAGAAGCCGACGGAGAAGCCGTCCGAGAAGCCCGCCGAGACGCCCAAGGTCGAGCCGAAACCGACCCCGAAGCCCGAAGTGAAACCGACCTCGGCGCCCCAACCAAAGCCGCAGCCAAAACCCGCGACGCCTACGCCCGCGCCTCAGCCCGTAACGCCCCCGGCGCCCGAGCCCGTCACGCCGCCGAGCGATGCTCCGCCGGCCGACCTGCCGCAGCCGGTCGAGGTGCCCCTGTCCTCCAAGCGTCCGAAGCCGCGACCCGCCGACCGGATCGCCGCCGATCCGACGCCCAAGACCGACACGCCCGCGACCGCCGAGACGCCGACGCCCGCCACGGCCGACACAACCGCGCCGACCCCGCCGCAAAAGCCCGCCGAGGCCAAGGCCCCGCCCGAGACGGTGACCAATGTCACCCCCGAGGCCGACCCGACCAAGGACAACGCGCCGACGCTGGCGCCCACCTCCGCGCCGCGCCCGCCGTCGCGGCCGAAAGACCTGGGCAAACCGCAGACGACGCAGACCGCGAGCTCGGACAATGCCAGCGCCACGGCGACGCAAAGCGCCCAGGACACCGCTGCGGCGACCGATCAGAACACCGACCAGGCGGCCATCGACGCGGCGCTTGCGGCGGCGACCACCGACAGCAATGCCAGCGACGCGCCCACCAAATCCGCCTCGACCCAAGGAGACGGCGGCACGGGGGCCAAGACCTCCGGCCCGCCGCTGTCCTCCGGCGAGATCAACGATCTGCACCATGCCATCGAGCAGTTCTGGAACATCGGCTCGCTGTCGACCGAGGCGCTTGGCGTCACCGTCACGATGCGCGTGAAGCTCAGCCAGGACCAGAAGGTGCTCTCCATCGAGATGGTCGAGTTCACCGGCGGATCGGAGGCCGCGGCCAAACAGGCCTTCGAGGCCGCCAGGCGCGCGATCTATCGCGGGGCCTCCAACGGGCTCGGCCTGCCGCCGGAGAAATACGACACCTGGAAGTCGATGCTCTTCACCTTCGACCCGTCGAAAGGGGCGCTGCGGTGAGGGGGCTTGCGATCTTTGCCCGTGTCTTGGCCCTTGCCGTTCCGGCGAGGGCCGAAGCCGTCGCAAGGATGGCCCCCCCAGCGGTCCCACCGCCGCCGGTCGTGGCGCGGTTCCTGCCCGAAGGGCCGGCATGGGCCGCGGAGCTGCGCCAGAACATCGTCTCGACGTGGAACGTCGGCAGCCTCTCCACCACGGCGGCCGAGACCACCGTCACGCTCGCGGTCGAACTGTCGCCGGAGGGCCATATCCTCTCCACGCGGCTTGTCCAGACCAGCACCGCGAACGAGACCGCGACGAAACAGGCCTACGAGGCCGCCAAGCGCGCGCTCCATCGCGGCCTGATGCGCTCCCACCTGCCCGCCGCCGAATATGCGGCCTGGCATCAGCTTCTTCTTACCTTCGATCCCGTCACCGGAGTCCTGCGGTGACCCATCCTTTCCACCATACGAGGACCGCATGAAACACCCCTTCCTCGCCGCCCTCATGGTGGCCTTCGCGACGCTCGCCTCTCCCGTCCTGGCCGAAGAGCCGCATATCGTCTTCGACAACCCGGTGATCGAGCCGATGCCCTTCGCCTTGCCGGTCTTTTCCGGCGGGGGCGATGCGGCGGCCAATATCACCCAGGTCATCTCGGCCGACCTGACCGGGACCGGGCTCTTCCGCGAGATCCCCTCCAGCGCTTACATCTCGGGCGTCAGCTCTTTCGACGCCCCCATCGCCTACAAGGACTGGCAGGCGATCAATGCGCAGGTGCTGATTACCGGCAATGTCCAGGCTTCGGGCGGCAAGATCGTCGTGAAGTTCCGGCTTTACGACGTGTTCACCGGCCAGCCGATGGGCGACGGGCTGCAGTTTGCGGGATCGGACAAAAGCTGGCGGCGGATGGCGCACAAGGTCGCCGATGCGGTCTATTCCCGCATCACCGGCGAGGGCCCCTATTTCGACAGCCGGGTGCTCTTCGTCTCCGAGACCGGCTCGAAGGACGCGCGGCAAAAGCGGCTGGGCGTGATGGATTACGACGGCGCGAATGTGCAATACCTGACCGACAGCAAGTCCATCGTGCTGTCGCCGCGCTTTTCGCCGGATGGGTCGAAGATCCTGTTCACGTCCTATGCCACCGGCTTCCCGCGCATCTATCTGATGAACACCCGCGATCTTTCGACCCGGATGCTGGACGACCAGCCCGGCTCGATGACCTTCGCGCCGCGCTTTGCCCCCGATGGCCATACGGTGATCTTCTCCCTGGAAAAGGACGGGAATTCCGACCTTTACACCTATGACACCAATTCCGGCGCGACGAGCCAGCTGACCAACGCCCCCTCGATCGAAACCGCGCCCTCCTATTCGCCGGACGGGAAGTATATCACGTTCGAAAGCGACCGTTCCGGCAGCCAGCAGATTTACGTCATGCCGGCGGGCGGGGGAGAGCCCAACCGCATTTCCTCGGGCAAGGGCAAATATGCCAACCCGGTCTGGAGCCCCCGCGGCGATTACATCGCCTTCACCAAGATCGCCGACGGGCGGTTCTATATCGGCGTGATCCGGCCCGATGGCAGCGACGAGCGGCTTCTGACCTCGTCCTTCCTGGACGAGGGCCCGACCTGGGCGCCGAACGGCCGCGTCATCATGTTCACCCGCGAAAGCGAGGGGGCGGCGGGTTCGGCCTCGCTGTATTCGGTCGATATCTCGGGGCGGAACCTGCACCAGGTGCCGACCCCCTCGGCCGCCTCTGACCCGGCCTGGTCGCCCTTGCTGCCCTGAATTGTTCGCGGACGGTTAACAGTCCGCGATCCCTCTGCTATGTTGGCCCAAATCGAGCCCCAAGAACGGAAAACCCCATGCGCGCCTCTGTTGCTTTGAAAGTTCTGCTGATCGTTTCGGCTCTGGCCCTCTCGGCCTGTCGCAACCCCGGAGGCGGGGATCTCGGCGCCAATGGCTATGGCGCCAATGGGGCGAACGGGGCCAATGGGATGAACGGGATCGGGGCGAATGGCGTGACCTCGGGCGCGCTTGGCGATCCGTCGAACCCGAAATCGGTGGCCTATTTCAACCAGACCGTCGGCGACCGCGTGTTGTTCGTCGTCGACCAGTCGACGCTGACCGACCAGGCCAAGGCCACGCTGAACGGCCAGGCGCAATGGCTGAAGTCGAACCCGGATTACGCGATCATCGTCGAAGGCCATGCCGACGAACAGGGCACGCGGGAATACAACATCGCTTTGGGCGCCCGCCGCGCCGATGCGGTCAAGAACTACCTGATCTCGCAAGGGGTGCCGGGTTCGCGCATGCAGACCGTCTCTTACGGCAAGGAGCGTCCGGTCGCGCTGTGCTCGGATGAAAGCTGCTACAGCCAGAATCGCCGTGCGGTGACCGTGCTGTCGATGGGCTCGGGGACGTGATGCGTCACCTTCTCATCGCCGTCAGCCTTCTGGCCTTGGGCCTTCCTGCGATGGCGCAGGACAAGGCCCAGACGCTGGCCGATGTGAAGGCAGAGCTTGCGACGCTGGCCGCCCAGCTGGTCAGCCTGAAGCAAGAGGTCGTGGCGTCGGGCGCCGCGACCAATGGCACGGCGGGGGCTGACCCCCTGTCGCGCATGGATGCGATCGAGGCCGCGCTGACCAAGCTGACCGCCCGGACCGAGGCGGTGGAGCAGAAGGTCAATGCGGTGGTCTCGGACGGCACCAACCGCATCGGCGACATCGAGTTCCGCCTGTGCGAGCTGACCCAAGGCTGCGACCCCGGCAGCCTGCCGCCGACGCCGGACCTTGGCGCCATGGCTTCGGGCGCCAAGGCCGCCGCCAAGACCGACACGCCCAAGGCGCCACCGGCCAAGCCTGCGACGGCTGGCACCACCGATACGACGACGACCACCTCCTCCGACCAGCCCGAGCTGGCGATGAACGAGAAAGCAGACTTCGATCGGGCCAAGGGGGTGCTCGATTCCGGTGACTTTCCGGGCGCCGCGGACCTCTTTAAGACCTATGCCCAATCCTTTCCGGGCGGCCCACTCGTCCCGCAAGCCGACATCTACCGCGGCGACGCCCTGACCCAGACCGGCGACACGGCCAATGCCGCCCGCGCCTATCTGGATGCGTTTTCCGCCAAGCAGGACGGCCCCCTGGCCGGTCAGGCGCTGGTCAAGCTCGGCCAGTCGCTGGCCAAGCTCGGCCAGGGCCCCGAAGCCTGCGTGACGCTGGCCGAGGTCGGCAAGCGCTTCCCCGGCTCGGCCGATGCGACGACGGCCGCCACGGCCATGCAGGCGCAGGGCTGCCAGTAAGGTGGCCCCCGCCGGTCGAGGCCCCGGGTCAGGCCCGGGGCGCCCAGGCGACAGCGGACCGCTCCCGCGACTATTGGCCGCTTTGCCGGTGACCGAGGGGCTCGGGCTGGCGGTGTCGGGCGGCGGCGACAGCATGGCGATGCTGCATATGCTGGCCCCCCTGAAGCCCCGCGTTGCCACTGTCCACCACCACCTGCGCCCCGAGGCCGAGGCCGAAGCCGCGCTGGTGGCCCAGACCTGCGCCCGGCTTGGCCTGCAGCACACCACCCTGCACTGGCACTGGGACGGGCGCGGCAACCTGTCGGACGCCGCCCGCCGCGGCCGCCGCGATCTGCTGGCCGCCTGGAACCCCGTGGTCGTCCTGGCCCATACCGAAGACGACCTGGCCGAGACCTTCCTGATGCGCCTCTCCCGCGGTTCGGGCGTCGATGGGCTTGCGGCCATGGCCCCGGCCTTTCCCCATATGGGCG
>CAMFIX010000152.1 GCA_945952425.1 uncultured Pseudorhodobacter sp.
TCTCCGCACTCTTGCGCCGCGCCTCCTGCCCCGCGCCGAAGTCGATGGGCATCAAAACCCCGCGCGCCTCGTGCGGCTGACACAGAAGAGAGTGGCAAATAAGCTTCACATCGGGCCGCACCCGCGCCACCAGATGCCCGATCGACAGCCCATCCGCGATGCCGAACGGATGATTGGCAACGACCAGCAAAGGCCCCTCTCTCGGAATATGCGCGAGTTCCTCCGCCGAGATCTCGGGCCGAAACCCCAGCACCCGCACCGCCTCGGAGAAGACCGGCGCGTCGGGATCGCGCGTCTCTTGCCACTGCTGGTAGAGGCTCTCGAACCGCGCCCTACCAGATAGGCGCTCAATCGCCCGGATTAGCGTGCGCCGAAACCAGGGCATGTCGGGCGTCGAATAGGTAAACATCGGCCCACGCCGAGGCTCGGGCGCCGCTTCGAACTCGACCAGGTCCGCCACATCGTCCTTCGCCATCATCCCGCCCTTCGCCCAGATGCGTCAGCCTTGCGCGTTTTGGGTGACAGGAAGATGACAAAATCGCAACAGATCTCAGCTCTCGACGCCGGTCGCGCGGAACCAGGCCACGATGGCGGCGCGCTCGGCCGGCTCCATGAAGGACAAATTGGCCGGCGGCATGGCATGGGTCAGCCCCGCCTGCTCGTAAATCCGCCGGGCATTGCGCGCCACATCGGTCGGCGTTTCCAGCACAACCCCTTTTGGCGCATAGTGAATTCCATCCTGCACCGGCTCGCGCGCATGGCACATCGAACAGCGCCCCTGCACGATCGAGACCACGTCGTCAAACCCCGGCGCCGCCGCCAGGATGACCTCCGGCCTGGTCAGTTTCGCCTCCGGATCGGGGTGCCGCATCGGCGCGGTCGAGAGCCAGGCCACGATCAGGAACAGCACCGCCGTCACCGCCCAGGTCCAGGCGGGCGAGCCCTTGCCCGCGTGCCGGGTGTTGAACCAGTGCCGGATCGACACGCCCATCAAAAAGACGAGGCTGGCGATGATCCAGTTATACTCCGTCGCAAAAATCAACGGGTAGTGGTTCGACAGCATCAGGAACACGACAGGCAGCGTCAGATAGTTGTTATGCGTGCTGCGCTGCTTGGCGATCTTGCCGTATTTCGCATCCGGCACCCGACCCGCGACCAGGTCGGCCACCACGATTCTCTGGTTCGGCATGATGATGAAGAAAACGTTGCCGCTCATGATCGAGGCCGTAAAGGCGCCCAGATGCAGCATCGCCGCGCGGCCGCTGAAGACATGGGTGTAAAACCACGCCATGCCCACCAGAACGACGAAAAGCGCCACCATCACCGCGGTCTGGTTGGCCTGCACGAAAGTCTTGCAAATCTGGTTGTAAACCAGCCATCCGAAGGCCAGCGAGCCCAGCGAAATCGCCACGGCCTGCAGCACCGAAAGATCCATAACCTCCGGATCAATAAGGAAAAATTGTGCCCCCTGATAGTAGACCAGCGTCAAGAGAGCAAAGCCGGAAAGCCATGTCGTATAGCTCTCCCATTTGAACCAGACAAGGTGTTCAGGCATCGTTTCCGGCGCCACGAGGAACTTGCGGATGTGATAAAACCCGCCGCCATGCACCTGCCATTCTTCGCCATGCGCGCCTGGCGGCAGGTCCGGCGCCTTTTTCAGCCCCAGATCCAGCGCGACGAAGTAAAAACTCGACCCGATCCAGGCCATGGCCGTGACGACATGCAGCCAGCGCACCGCGACCGCCACCCAATCCCAAATCACGATCCAGTCATACATCGCCGCCCCCTTTTTGCGCAGCCTATACCCTCTCTCACTCTTCTGTCATTCCGGGGAATGTCTCAGCACTTTCAAATTCCGCATGAAAGCGTAAGACTTGGGCGCATGTCCTATGTGAACAACCTGAAAATGTTCGTCCGCGTCCACGAGCTCGCCTCGATGAGCGCGGCCGCCCGCGACCAGCGCACCTCGCCGGCCGTCGCCTCCGCCCGGATTTCCGAGCTGGAAAAGCACCTTGGCGTCCGTCTTTTCAACCGCACGACCCGCAGTCTGCAGCCGACCGAAAGCGGGAAACTGTTCTATGAGGGCGCGAAAAAGGTGCTGGAGGCCATCGAAGAAGCAGAGGCCGCGGTCCGCGATGTTGCGCAAAACCCGCGAGGGGTGATTTTTGTCGCGGCCCCGCTGGGAATCGGCCGCAGGCTGATCGCCCCGCATGTCCCTGCTTTCAAAGAGCTTTATCCGCAGATCGACATCCGCCTGCGCCTGTCGGACCGCGGCGTGGACCTGACGGCCGAGGGCTTGGACGTGGCCTTTCACCTCGGGCAGCTGGAGGATTCCACGCTGAAGGTTCGCCAGATCGCCGATTGCCCGCGCCTCCTCTGCGCCGCGCCGGCCTATATCGCGCGTCGCGGCATGCCCGAGGATGGCGCGGCCCTGGTCTCTGGCCGCCACGACTGCCTGAACCTGCGATTCCCGGGGGCGAAAGAGTTTCAGTGGACGTTGCAAACACCAGAAGGATCAAAGCGTTACGAGATTACAGGGCCTTTCGAATCCGATGACGGCGACGTCCTGACGGAATGGGCTCTGGCCGGTCATGGCATCGTGCTGAAGCCGGTTTTCGAAGTCGCGGAGGCTTTGCAGCGCGGCATGCTCCTGCCTGTCGCGACCGCCACGCCACCTTTGCCAGTGAAACTCTCGCTGCTGTCCCAAAGCCGCAGCCAAAAAGACAGCAAGATTCGCCTATTCTGCGACTTCATGATTGCGAGGATCAAGGCAGACCTGGCAGCAAGAATGGCGCTGGTGCCGGGATGACGCATAACATTTCAGCTATGGTTTTGCCGGTCGGATGTCCTGGGCTAGGGCCGACAAGCCGCTTTCGTCTGGGGAAAACCCATAGCCCGCAAGTTATCGGTCTTCGCCCGCTTTTTGGCCTGATCCATGGCTGAAACCCGCCCAAACCCATTGCTCGGCAGTTATAGGTTCGCCAAGCCAAGCGCCCCCCTGGTCCCCACAGAACTCGCCTCGTCCGGCCCCTGGACCGTCCTCTTCCTACCCGGAGCCTCGTCGGACCTCGTCCTGTCCTGCGCCTCCATCGGCCACGACCCCAGCCGAGCGCCCTCGCCCGAATGGGTTCGCACCGCCACGGCCGAAAACCGCCCCGCCATCTTCCTCCTCGATCGCGCCCGCAGCTGGGCCACCGCACCGGGCCTCGACGAGGTCTTGCGCCAAGCCCTCGCAACCCTTTGCCTACGAAAGGAAATCCGCCGCATCCTCGCCATTGGCACCTCCCTCGGCGCCTTCACTGCCCTTGCCGCGAGCCAGAGCCTGCCCCTAGACGCCCTGATCGCCATCGGCCCGCAACACCAACCCGCCGCCCCCTGGGAAACCCGCTGGCGAACCTGGACCGCAAGCCTGCCTGAAACCCTGTGCGCTCCGATCAGCCGGGCCCAGCACACCTATATCTTGCATGGCGCTGACGATCAGACCCAAGCCCTAGGCTTCCCCAACCTCCCTTCCGCCGACCATCTCTTCTTCCCCAACCAATCCCACGCCACCCTCGCCCAGCACCTCAAACCCGCCATGCCCAGCCTGATTGCAGCCGCCTTCGCTCAAGACCGCCGCCGCGTCCTGCGTCTCACCACGCAGGCCGGAGGCCAGAGATTTTTCGCAGAAAAACCGTCAACCCGCTGACAAGGAACAGAAAATGGACCTGACGCCCGAGCCCCTCACACCAGATGCCTTCGCCCCTTTCGGCGAGGTTCTCGACGCCGCCGGTCCCTTTCGCCTGATTAACGAGGGCCTTTGCCGCCGCCACCACGACCGCGCCACGCTCGACACCGGCGACGCCCGAGCCGGAATCTCGGTCTTCCTGGCCGAACCCCGCGCCCTCCCCTACAGCTTCACCCTGATCGAGCGCCACCCCGAGGGCTCGCAGGCCTTCCTGCCCATGCACCAAAACCCCTTTCTCGTCATCGTCTCGGAAGGCCCCAAGGCCATCCCGCGCGCCTTCCTGACCGACGGCGCGCAGGGCATCAATCTCTTCCGTGGCACCTGGCATGGCGTGCTGACGCCGCTCCACGCCCCCGGCCTCTTCGCCGTCGTGGACCGCATCGGCGCAACGCCGAACCTTGAAGAATTTCGTTATTCCAACACCTTCACGGTGCGCCTGCCGCACTAAAGCTTTCCAATTTCAAACATTTTGCCGTTCCTTCGGCAAATCCTTCGAAGCCAGCGACATCCCCCGTTCCCTTCAGATGACAATCCAGGAACCGCGTCGCGAAATGCTGCGCGATGTTGTTCATCCGCAGCGTATCCCAGACCGGATCGGCATAATGTCCGAAGGCCGCGCCCAGGGCCTCGCGCGGGGCCGGGATCGGCGCGGCCGCATTGTGCCCAGCGCCCAAAAACGTCAAAAGATGTCGCCATCCGCGCGCCTCTTCAAAGATCGCCCGCATCGCGGCATAGCCCGAAATCTCGTCCTCCGACCCGGCCATCACCATCATCGGCAAGGTCACGGCCTTCATCCTCGCCGCATCCCAGAACTCGCGCTGCCGCCCCCAGGGCCCGATCGGCAGGATCGCCTTCAGCCGTGGCGGAACCTGGGGCGCAGGCAGTTCGAACCCCTCAGCCCTCGCCCAAGCCCTTGCTTTTTCGCTGAATTCCGCCCCTGCGGCGACCAGCGCCCCATAGCCGCCCATCGAATAGCCGATGACCGCGTAATCGCCACCCAACGCCTCGGCGACCCGGCCAGTATCGGCAGCCCTGTTCACGAGCGTCGAAGGAAAAGCCCTGCCAGCCAGGTAGATAGCCTCAGCATAGGTGCTTTCCTCATGATCGAGCGAGGCCACCCGATAACCCTTCGAGGCCAGGTTCTCGCCGAAATGGCTCAGCAGCATGCGGTTGCCGGGAAAACCATGGCTCAGGATCACCAGCGGGAAATCACCCGGCGCAGCCTCGGCCTCGCGCCCCGCCCGACCGTGCAAAACCGCGGCCGTCCCGTCGCGCAGCACGGTCGGATAGCGCGTGCCCTCCGCGGCCCGCGCCGGATACCAGAGCTCCACCCGCAGCTGCCGATCCCGCAGCCCGCCGCGCAGCACGTCCGGCCGGTCGCGATGTACCAGGTCCAGCATCCTCACCCCCACCGGCCAGGCCCCGAACCGCGCCCCTTCCGGTGCGTCCGGCCGCATCCCGTCGATCCGGTTCCACTCTTCCGCTTTCATCTTTTCGAACCTATCCTCGCGCGAAACCACCCCGAGGCCCGTATGCGCTTGCTGTCTTACAACATCCAATATGGTTTCGGCCGCGACAATGCCTATGACCTCGCCCGAGTCGCGAAAGTGATCGCCGAGGCCGATATCGCCGCCCTGCAAGAGGTCGACCGGCATTGGAGCCGCACGGGTTTCGACGACCAACCCCGGCTTTTGGCCGAGGCCACCGGCCGTTTCGCCGTCTTCGCACCCGGTTTCGACATGGACGCCGCCACGCCGCAAGATCCGCTCCGGCGGCGGCAGTTCGGGCCGATGATCCTGTCGCGCTGGCCCATCCTGTGGAGCCGCACGCATCTTCTGCCGCTGCGCCGCATAGTGACGCCGATCAACACCCAGACCTGCGCGCTGGAGGCGGTGATCGCCGCGCCCGATGGTCCTATCCGCTTGATTTCGCTGCATCTTGCCCATGTCGGCCGCGCCGAGCGCCTGACCCAGATTGCCCAGCTCAACGCCCATCAGGCCGCCGTCGCCACCACCGGCGGGCCCTGGAGCGGCACCGACGACGAGCCCTCCCGCAACTGGACCGAAAGCATGCCCGAGCCGCCCTGCCCGACCTCCTGCCTCTGGCTCGGCGATTTCAACATGGAGCCCGGCTCGCCCGAATACCATGCGATCACCGGCGAGACGCCTTATCACCCCGGCGCACTCTATGCCGGCGCCATGGTGGACGCGGTGGCGCATACCGGGCAAACCCTTCATACGCATGAGAAAATCATTTCTGGCACCCGGCGTCTCCGCCAGCTGGACCACATTTTCGTCACCGCCGACCTCGCCCCACGCCTGCGCAAGACCTGGACCGAGGCCGACCAGATCGCCTCCGATCACCTGCCGCTCTGGCTGGAAATGGCGTGAGCCCGCCTTGACAGCGGGGCGCCTCTCCCCCTCAATCCGCGCATGACCCTTGGCCAGACCCTCACGACCCCGCCGCCCGTGCTGCCGCCCGAAGAGGCCGCGCGGCTCTTGCAGCTCCATTGGGGTCTCACCGGCGCCCTGACCCCGCTGACCTCCGAACGCGACCTGAACTTCCGTGTCGAGAGCACGCCGCGCCATGTCCTGAAGCTCGCCAACCCGGCCGAGCCCGAGGAAGTCACCGACTTCCAGACCCAGGCACTCTTGCACCTTTCGAACAGCGGCCTGCCCGTTCCGCAGGTCATTCGCAGTCTCAACGGCACCTGGCTTGTGAAAACCGAACATGGCTGGCTTCGGCTGCTGAGCTACCTGGAGGGGAGCCCTTTGCATGCCGCGCCCCGTTCGGATGCGCAGCGCGCCGATGTCGGGCGCCTCGCCGCCCGGCTGACCAAGGCGCTGGCCGACTTCCGCCACCCCGGCGACGCCCAGGATCTGCAATGGGACATCCGCCACGCCGCCCGCCTGCGCCCGCTGTTGCCGAATGTGCCCGCCGCGCTTCGTCCGCTGGCCGAGGCCACGCTTGCCGCCTTCGAGACCGAGGCCCTGCCTGCCCTGCCCGGCCTGCGCTGGCAGGTCGTGCACAACGACCTAAACCCGCATAACCTTTTGGTTTCGCCCGACAATCCTGATGTTCTCGCCGGGATTCTCGACTTCGGCGACATGGTGCGCACGCCGCTCGTCTGCGACATGGCTGTGGCGGCTTCCTACCAGGTCGACCCCGAACGGCCCCTCGCCTCTCTGCAGGCCTTTGCGCGCGCCTATGAGGCCGAACTTCCCCTAACCCCCGAGGAACGCAGGATTTTCCCGATCCTCACCCGCACGCGCATGCTGACCACGCTGGCCACGACCACCGAGATCTACACCCGCGGCGGCTACACCCGGGCCCGCGCCC
>CAMFIX010000153.1 GCA_945952425.1 uncultured Pseudorhodobacter sp.
CGGGGGCCACGGTCGCGGCGCCCCGGCTGCAGACGATGCAGAACCTCGCCGCCACCTGGGGGTCGGAGATCCTGAAGGACACGGTCGGCACCAAAGTGTCTCCGGCGCTGGTGCTGGCGGTGATGGCGGTGGAAAGCGCGGGGGTCGAGACGGCCGAAAGCCATGCGGGGGCGCAGGGGTTGATGCAGTTGATCCCGGCGACGGCGGCGCGATTCGGGGTCAGCGACGCCAAGGACGGGGCGCAGAACATCAAGGGCGGGGTGGCTTACCTGGATTGGCTGATGGGCAATTTCAACCGCGACCCCTTGATGGTGATCGCGGCCTATAACGCCGGAGAGGGTGCGGTGGCCGCCAACCAGGGCGTGCCGCCCTATGCCGAGACGCGCGATTACGTGCCCAAGGTGCTCGCCGCCTGGCAGGTGGCGCAGGGCCTCTGTCTGACGCCACCGATGCTGGTCACTGACCCTTGCGTCTTCAAGGTGATCTCGGCCGCCAACACGACCGAGGCGCTGCAGATCCCTTAGGCCCAGACATCGGCCCATTCGGGATGGCGCAGCGACTGCGCCTTGACGAAGGGGCAGAGCGGGACGACCTTGAACCCCTTTGCGCGCGCGTCTTCCACCAGCCGCGTGACCAAGGCCAGCCCCGCGCCGGTGCCGCGGAAGGCATCCGGCACGAAGGTATGATCGGCGATGCGCAAGGTGGGGGTGGTGACCGACCAGGTCAACTCCGCCTCGACGCCGTCCTTTTCGATGACATAGCGGCCCTTGGTCGGGCCTTCCTCCAGCCGGATGACATGGTCAGACAAGGGTCGCCTCCGTCGCGGCACGCAGCTCGGCCTCGCTGACCCCTTCGGCCAGTTCGACGATCTTCAGGCCCCCCGGCACGACATCCAGCACGCCGAGGTTGGTGATGATCCGCGTGACGACGCGCTTGCCGGTCAAGGGCAGGGTGCAAGCCTTCAAGACCTTGCTTTCGCCGTGCTTGGAGGTGTGGTCCATCACCACCACCACGCGGCCCACCCCCGCCACCAGGTCCATCGCCCCGCCCATCCCCTTCACGAGCTTGCCCGGGATCATCCAGTTCGCGAGGTCGCCTTCCTCGGAAACCTCCATCGCGCCGAGGATCGCCATGGCGATCTTGCCGCCGCGGATCATGGCGAAGGACTGGGCAGAGTCGAAATAGGCGGTCTGCGGCAGTTCGGTGATCGTCTGCTTGCCGGCGTTGATGAGGTCGGGGTCTTCCTCGCCCTCAAAGGGGAAGGGCCCCATGCCGAGCATGCCGTTTTCGGACTGCAGGGTCACATTGACGCCCTTGGGGATGTAATTGGCGACCAGGGTCGGAATGCCGATCCCGAGGTTCACGTAAGTGCCGTCCTGCAGCTCTTGCGCCGCACGGGCGGCGATCTGGTTGCGGTCCCACATCACGCGGTCTCCCTTTTGCGCACAGTCCGGTTCTCGATCCGCTTCTCATGCTGGCCCGCGATCAGACGGTGGACGTAAATCCCCGGCAGGTGGATCGAATCGGGCTCCAAGGCGCCCAAGGGCACGATTTCCTCGACCTCGGCCACGCAGATGCGCCCGCAGGTCGCCGCCGGGACGTTGAAATTGCGCGCCGTCTTGCGGAAGACGAGGTTGCCCGACGGGTCCGCCTTCCAGGCCTTGACGATCGAAAGGTCGGCCACGATCCCGCGCTCCAGGATGTAATCCTGGCCGTCGAAGGTCTTGACCTCTTTGCCCTCGGCGATGACCGTGCCGACGCCGGTCTTGGTATAGAACCCCGGGATGCCCGCCCCGCCGGCCCGCATCCGCTCGGCCAAGGTGCCTTGCGGGTTGAACTCCAGCTCCAGCTCTCCGGACAGGTATTGCCGCATGAATTCGGCGTTTTCGCCGACATAGGACGAGATCATCTTCTTCACCTGCCGCGTGGCGAGCAGCTGCCCCAGCCCGAACCCGTCCACCCCCGCGTTGTTCGAAGCCACCGTCAGCCCCGTGACGCCCGAATCGCGGATCGCCGCGATCAAAAGCTCGGGGATGCCGCAAAGCCCGAAGCCGCCGCTGGCGATCAGCAGGCCGTCCTTCAGCACCCCCTCCAGCGCGGCGGCGGCGCTGGGATAGACCTTGTTCATGCGAAACCTCCCGCAATGTCTGGCCCGCAGCAAACAGGCCCGCCCCGGCGCTGTCAATGCGGCACCGCGGCAAAACCGGGATGTTGAAGCCCCGCCCCCCGGCTGCTAGACCGCGAAAAGGGGCCCATACTCCAACAGGTAGAGAGAGCGGACTTAAAATCCGTCCAGTCTGGGTTCGAACCCCAGTGGGCCTACCATCCCGCGCATTCGATGCAAATGCGCCCGCCGATTCAAAGCCCGCGTTAACCCCGCGCCCCGATGCTATCGCTCGGACAAGACAGGGATTCGCGGATGGTGGAACGGATCGGCAGCCCCGGCAACGACGGGTTGGATGGCACTTCGGTCGATGACGTGCTGATCGGCATGGGGGGCGACGACACGCTGCGCGGGTTCGGCGGCAATGATCTGTTGATCGAGACGCTGGGCAATGCCACCGCCATCGAGGGCGGCGGCGGCGATGATACGGTCGTGGTGGGCAATACGACGCTGGCGGGCTCGATCCTGGGGGGCAGCGGCACGGATGTGCTGCGGGTGGGCAATGGCGGGCTTTACCTGCTGACCCTGCAGGGGATGGAAATCCTGGAGGCGGGCGGGCTGGTGACCGCACGGGCCGAGCAGTTCGACGCTTTCGACATGATCCGCAAGGCGGATGGCGACCTGACCTCCTCGGTCCGGCTGCGGCTGGTGCCGGGCGACCCTTACGCGCTGAACCTGGGCGATGAATTGGGGCTGCGGGCGGTCGTGCTGCAGGGCTCGACGATGGGCGATCAGGTCTCGCTGGCGGGTGGCGATGACACGGCCGAGGGGTTCGACGGCGACGACAGCCTTTACGGCATGGCGGGCAACGACTGGCTGGACGGCGGCGCGGGCAATGATTGGCTCGATGGCGGGGCGGGCGACGACACGCTGACCGGGGGTGAGGGCGAGGACCAGCTCTTCGGGGGCGCGGGCAACGACCTGCTGGTCGATCTTTCGGGCGGCACGGCGGGGCTTTACGGCGGGTCGGGCGATGACCTTTTGCAGATTGCCGAGGCGCGGTTCCTGGGCGGCACGGTCTCTGGCGGGGCGGGCAACGACACGCTGACGCCGGGGCTGGCGGATCTTTCGGTGCTGACGCTGCAGGATATCGAGGTGCTGGACCTGACGATGGGCGTCTCGGCCCGGGCGGCGCAATTCGACGCCTTCGACACGATCAAGCTGGCGACGAACCCGCTGGGCCGGGTGACCTTGACGCTGGTCAGCAGCGGCGGGGTGGCGGTGCTGGACCTTTCGGACGAGCTGGCGGGGGGGCGGGCGGCGGTGCTGACCGGCAGCGCGGATGCCGAGCAGCTGACGATGGGCGCGGGCGATGACCGGGTCGATGGCGGGGCTGGCAACGACCGGATTTTCGGAGGTCTCGGGCGGGATGCGCTGACCGGGGGGCTTGGCGACGATGCGCTTTACGGCGGGGATGGCGCGGATACGCTGATCGGAGGCGCGGGCGCCGATGTGCTGGACGGCGGGGCGGGCGATGACCTTCTGCAGGACGCCGACCTGGGCGCGGGCGCGATCTATGCCGGGGACGGCAATGACCGGGTCGAGGTTTTCGGCAATGGCTCCGGCACCCTGGACGGCGGGGCGGGCAATGACACTTTGGCCAATGGCAGCGCGACCGCGGGGATCGACATCTCTGGTCTGACGATCACGGGGTTCGAGACCCTGGAGACGCGGGGCCAGCCGATCCGCCTCGGCGCGGCAGAGCTTGCGAGCTTTCAGACCATCCGCACGGCGCCGACGCCGGGGACGGTGTTTCTGTGGCTGGCCGAGGGCGGGCTTTACGACCTTGCCCCGCGGATGAAGGGTCCGGTCAAGACCTGGGGGGCGGTCGTCACGGGCTCGGCCTTTGCCGATACGATCCTGGGGGGCGCGGGCAATGACACGCTCGCGGGCGGGAACGGCGACGATGTGATCTCGGGCGGGCTGGGACGCAATGCGCTTTCCGGCGGAAATGGCGTGAATACAGTCAGTTACGCAGGCTTTGACCGGCGGGTGAGCCTGTCGCTGCTGGCGGGCCGGGCGGATTTCCTGGGCGGTGGCGATACGCTGGCGGGGTTCCAGCAGGTGCTGGGAACCGGCTTTGCCGATGTGATCGGGGGCGATTCGGCCGACAACACCCTGCGCGGCGGGGCGGGCAATGACGTGATCCGCGCGCTGGGCGGCGCCGATGTGATCGAGGGGGGCGCGGGCGACGACACGCTGGATGGCGGGCTCGGCGCGGATCGGTTTCTGTTCGCGCCGGGTTCGGGCCGCGACCGGATCGAGGGGTTCGTGCGCGGCCAGGACGTGATCGACCTGCAGGCATTCGACATTTATTTCGAGCAGTTGCAGGTGGTTGCGGGCCCCGACACGGTGGTGACCCTGCCGGGGGGAGAGCGCATCCTTCTGGCCGGCGTGGCCACGGTCGGCCCCGGCGCCTTCGACTTCGGCACCCATGCCAGCCGCCGCTTCGACGGGACGGCTGGCGACGACCGGGCCAGCGTCGGGGGGCTGCAGGGCTTTGCCGGCCTCATCGCCGCGATTGCCGATACGACGGGCGACAGCTTTTACGGCGGCGACGGCAAGGACACGGTGGAGGCGGGGGCGGCCAATGACACGCTGAGCGGCGATGCGGGCGACGATGCGCTGTATGGCGGGGCGGGCGACGACAGCCTGATGGGCGGCGATGGCAATGACGCGCTTTATGGCGGGCTCGGGCTCGATGCGCTGTTCGGCGGGGCGGGGGATGACACGCTTTACGCCAAGCCCGGCGATGTGCTGGATGGCGGCACGGGGCAGGATCTGGCCGACTTTTCCCTTTCGGTCGTGGCGGTGAGCGCCGATCTCTCCACGATGCCGGGGGTGGAGGATATGGCGGGCAGCGCCCTCGCCGACCTGCTGGCGGGCAATGCGCTTGCCAATGCGCTAAGCGGCGGGGCGGGCGACGACACGTTGCGCGGCTTGGGCGGCAACGACGTGCTGACGGGCGGCGCCGGGGCGGATGTGCTGGACGGCGGCGATGGCGACGACACGCTGCGGGGCGATGGGGCCGATACGCTTTACGGCGGCGCGGGCAATGACCGGCTGGAGGGCGGGGCCTGGATCGACGGCGGCGCGGGGCTCGACCGGCTGGTGGCCTCGGGCGACCTCAGCGGCGCGACCATCCTCGGCGTCGAGGTGCTGGAGCTGACCGCCGCCGCCACCCTGACCGCCGCGCAGCTGGCGGGGTTCACCACGCTGACCGGGGTGCTGAGCCTGACGCTGACCGGCGGGCTCGGCGATTTCTCCTCCCGCGCGACGGGGGCGGTCACGGTCAGCGCGGCGGCGACTGACGACACGCTGATCGGCACGGGCCAGGCCGATGCCCTGGACGGCGGCGCAGGCAACGACAGCCTTGCGGGGGGCGCGGGCGACGACACGCTGACCGGCGGGCTCGGCGCCGATACGCTGGACGGCGGCACCGGCAACGACGTCTTTTACGCGGGCGGCGAGGATGTCGTCACCGGCGGCGCGGGCATCGACCAGGTGTTTTCGGCGACCAGCTTCACCCTCGCCCCGGATGTCGAAAACCTGACCCTGACCGGCACCGATGCCGTGGACGGCACCGGCAACAACCTCGCCAATGTGATCGAGGGCAATGCGGCCGACAATATCCTGACCGGCGGCAAGGGCTCGGACACTTATATCGTGCAGAACGCCGGGGATTTCATCGTCGAGCTGCAGGGCGAGGGCAATGACACCGTCCGCGCCTGGGTCAGCTATTCGCTGGCCACCATGACGGCGGTCGAAAACCTGGTGCTCCTGGGGACCGAGGCGCTGAATGCGACGGGCAACCAGCTCTCCAACCGGCTGGAGGGCAACCTGGGCGCCAACCGGCTGGAGGGCGGGCAGGGCAGCGACACGCTTTACGGCGGCGGCGGCGCGGATGTCTTTGTTTTCTCGGGCGAAAAGGGCGCCGACCAGGTGGCCGACTTCGACCTGGACGACCGGATCGACCTGTCCGGCCTGACCGGGGGCATCGCGCAACCCGGCTGGCTCAGCACGGTCGGCGCCGATGTGCGCATCGACCTTGGGACGAATTCCTCGATCCTGGTGCTGAATGCCGCTTTGGCCGATGTTCAGGCGGCGATGATCTGGTAGGGCTGGGGCATCCCAACCGGAGCTTTCGATGATCGTCCGCGACAAACCCGGCCTGTTCGAGCTTGCCTTCGCCCTCAAGGGCTCGGTCCTGCCCGCCATCACCCGCTCGATCCTGGGCTTCGTCGTTGTGGCCGCCGTGCTGACCACCTTCGGCGAAACGCTCTGGCTGCCCCGGATCGAGATTTCGGGCTTCACCGTCTTTGGCCTCGCGCTTTCCCTATTCCTGGGGTTCCGCAACAACGCCGCCTACGACCGCTGGTGGGAGGCGCGGAAATTGTGGGGCGGGCTCTTGGCCGACCTGCGCGCCTTTCAGCGCGAAGTCGTGGTCTTTGTCCCCGACGAAAAGCTGCGCCACCAGCTTTTGACCGACGCCCTGGCCTTCCTGCACCTGCACCGCGCGCAGCTGCGGCGGCTGGCCGACGATGCCGAGGCCCGCGCCCGCGCGCCGGGTCTGATGGCCGCGCCCCATCCGCCCTGCGCCGCGCTCGACATGCTGAACGACCGCTTGGCCGAGGCCTATCGGGCAGGCGCCATCGACGGTTTCGGCGCGCGCAGCCTGACGCAGCGCCTGGCCTCCATCGCCCTGCAACAGGCGGGGTGCGAGCGGATCGCCACCACACCCCTCCCCTTCGTCTATTCCCTGCTGATCTACCGCACCATCTATCTTTACTCCCTGCTTTTGCCCCTCGCCCTGATCGGCGCCGCGGGCCGGCTGACCCCCCTGATCGTCGCCATCCTCGCCTATGTGTCCCCCGCCCTGGCCCACGTCCCCCAACAGCTG
>CAMFIX010000154.1 GCA_945952425.1 uncultured Pseudorhodobacter sp.
CTGCGGCAGGTTGAAGAAGCTTTCGGCATCCGAGTAATCGGCCGGCTTCTTCGGATCTTCGGTCGCGCGGGTGAAGGCCTCCAGCCCCGAGGGCATCCGCGGCTCTTCGCCCATGGCCAGCGACTGCTCGGTCGAGACCAGCTTGCGGCGTTCGTCGTCGGTCATCACCACGCCATCGGCCGACTTCTTGCGGGCGGCGGCCTGGACGGCGGTGTCCAGTTCCGACTGGCGGCAGAAGCCGAGCGCCACCGGGTCGATGGGCTGGATATTCGCCATGTTCCAATAGGTCCGCTCGCGGATCGCAAGGATCGTGGGCTTGGTCGTGCCCACCAGCTTGCCGATGGCGCCATCGGTCAGCTCGGGGTGGAACTTCACCAGCCACAGGATCGCGGCCGGGCGGTCCTGGCGCTTGGACAAGGGCGTATAGCGCGGCCCGCGGCGCTTTTCCTCGCCCACGGCGGCAGGGTTGAACTTCAGCTTCATCCGATAAAGCGGATCGGCCTGGCCCTTCTCGATCTCGATCGGGTCCAGCTGGTTGTTGCCCACCGGGTCGAAGCCCTTGACGCCCGTCGCCACGTCGCCATCGGCGATGCCCTGCACCTCCAGCTCGTGCATCGAGCAGAAATCGGCGATCTGGCGGAAGGTCAGCGTCGTGTTCTCGACCAGCCAGACAGCGGTCGCCTTGGCCATCAGCGGTTTGGACATCGGATCACTCCTTTACAAATCTCTCCCGTGCCGGGAAAACGGCTGCGACCGGGGCCGCGACTTTCTCGTTTTCAGGGGGGAAGTCGGGGGCCGTATACAAGATCGCAAGGGCAAGGGGAAGCGGAAATGCGCGCAGCACTGGTATTGGCGCTGGTGTGGTCCGTACCGGCCTGGGCCGATGGGGAGAAGGCGGGGGATTTCGACTACTACGTCCTGTCGATGTCCTGGTCGGCCTCCTGGTGCGCCGAGACCGGGGATGCGCGGGGCGATGCGCAATGCGACGCCGGGCGCGGGCTGACCTTCGTGCCGCACGGGCTTTGGCCGCAATACGACGCGGGCGGCTGGCCGTCCTATTGCCGGACCGACCGGCGCGATGCGACGAAGGCCGAGACGGCTGCCATGGCCGACCTGATGCCGCCAAGCCTCGCCTGGCACGAATGGAAGGCGCATGGCCGCTGTTCGGGCCTGGCCGCGCGCGATTATTTCGGGGCGCTGCGCCGGGCGGTGGCGGGGCTGCAGATCCCGCCGCTTTTCGCCCGGGTGCGCCAACCCCTGCAGGTGCCGCCCCAGGTGCTGCTGGAGGCGGTGGCCGAGGCGAACCCCGGCCTGCCCGCCGGGGCGCTGGCGCTCTTTTGCGACCGGGGCCGGGTCGAGGAGCTGCGGCTTTGCCTGACGCCCGAGCTGGCCCCCCGCCCCTGCGCCCCCGACGTCCAGGCCTGCACGGCCAAGACTGTCACCCTGCCGCCGCTGCGTTAAGGAATTTTCGCTCCCCCTGCCCATGGGCGGCAGAGTGTTGTAATCTAGGAAACAATCCGGGAGCCAACCCGGATCGGCGGGGCCATCGGCCTCGAAATCAAGGGAACAGTGAGATGATCAAGGAATTTCGCGATTTCATTGCCAAGGGCAATGTCATGGACCTCGCCGTGGGTATCATCATCGGCGCCGCCTTCACCGCCATCGTCAAGTCTTTGGTCGATGATCTGATCAACCCGGTCATCGGCCTCATCATCGGCGGGATCGACTTTTCGAACATGTATGTCGTGCTGTCGGGCGACGTGCCCCCCGGCACCAGCCTCGCCGCCGCGCGCGAGACCCATGCGGCGCTTTTTGCCTATGGCTCGTTCATCACGGCGGTCATCAACTTCCTCATCATCGCCTTCGTGGTCTTCCTGCTGGTCAAGGCGGTGAACAAGCTGAAGGATTCGGCCGTCAAGAAAGAGCCCGCCGCGCCGGCCGGTCCGACCGAACTGGACGTGCTGCTGCAAATCCGCGATTCGCTGCGGAAGTGATGCGAAAGGCCCCCAGGGCGCGATCCCGGGGGCCTTTTCCGTTTCGGGCAACGGCGGGGTGAAACCCGCCCTACGCCGCATGGGTAGGGCGGGATTGATCCCGCCGCTCCCTCACATATCCAGGGCCTCCGCCGCCGGGATGGTCGGCAGCCCCAGGGCCACACCCACCGCCGCATAGGTCAGTTTGCCCGCATGGGTGTTCAGCCCCGCGAGCAGGTGCTTGTCCTCGGCGCAGGCCTTCTTCCAACCCTTGTCGGCCAAGGCCAGCATGAAGGGCATCGTCGCATTGCCCAAGGCCAGGGTCGAAGTCCGGGCAACCGCGCCGGGCATGTTCGCCACGCAGTAATGCATGATCCCGTCGACCGCATAGATCGGGTCTTGGTGGGTCGTCGCATGGCTGGTCTCGAAACAGCCGCCCTGGTCGATGGCGACGTCGACCAAGGCCGCGCCGGGCTTCAACAGCTTCAGCTGATCGGCCTTGATCAGCTTCGGCGCCGCCGCCCCAGGGATCAGCACCGCGCCGATGATCAGGTCGGCCTCGCGCGCCAGGTCCAAAGTGGTCGCCGCATCGGCATAGGCATTCTTGAACTGGCCGCCGAAGACGTCGTCCAGGTAACGCAGCCGGTTGACCGAGCGGTCGATGACGGTGACATCCGCCCCCATCCCCGCCGCGACCTTGGCCGCATGGGTGCCCACCACGCCCCCGCCGATCACCAGAACCTTGGCCGGAAGAACCCCCGGCACGCCGCCCAGCAGAACCCCGCGCCCGCCGTTCGCCTTCTGCAGCGTCCAGGCGCCGACCTGGGGCGACAGCCGCCCCGCGACCTCCGACATCGGCGCGAGCAACGGCAGCCCGCCGCGGTCGTCCGTCACCGTCTCATAGGCGATGGCAGTGACGCCCGAGGCCAGAAGATCCGCCGTCTGCTCCGGATCGGGCGCGAGATGCAGGTAGGTGAACAGCACCTGGCCCTTGCGCAGACGCTTGCGCTCGGCCGGTTGCGGCTCCTTGACCTTCACCACCATGTCGGCAGCGAAGACATCCTCGACCGCGCCCACCTTGGCGCCTGCCGCGACGTAATCGGCATCGCTGAAACCAGCGCCCTCGCCGGCCCTGGTCTCCACCACCACGGCATGGCCGCGGTTCACCGCCTCGCGCACCGCGGCGGGCGTCATGCCGACGCGGAACTCCTGCGGCTTGATCTCTTTCGGGCATCCGATCTTCATGGCTCTCTCCCTTGGGGCCGCGGCGGGGGCCAATCCCGGCGGCCGAATAAGGCCAGCTTGGCGCAGATTTTCGCGTCACGGGTTGAAATATGGCTGGCGCGAGACCAGGTTTTCGGGAAATCCTTGCGCGAAAGACCCCTTCGACGAAAGAACCTGCCATGCTGGACGCGCTGGACGCAATCGACCGCCGGATACTCGGCGTGCTGCAAAAGGATGCGCGGGTGACGAATGCCGATCTGTCCGAGCGGGTGAACCTCTCGCCCTCGGCCTGCCACAGGCGGGTGCAGAGGCTGGAGGAAGAGGGCTATGTCGCGGCTTACGTCGCCCTGCTGGATGCGCGCAAGATGGGCAAGCCGACCGTGGTCTACGTGGAAATCACCCTGCAATCCCAGGCCGAAGACCTGCTGGACGCTTTCGAGCGCGAGGTGGCCCGCGTGCCCGACGTGCTGGAATGCCACCTGATGGCGGGCTCGGCCGATTACCTGATCAAGATCATGGCCGAAGACACCGAGGATTTCGCCCGCATCCACCGCCGCTATCTGGCAAGGCTGCCGGGCGTGCGTCAGATGCAAAGCAGCTTTTCCCTGCGCACCGTGGTGCAGACGACGGCGCTGAGCGTGTAGCGTCGCAAATCCGTTACAAACGCCGTCTAGGCCCTGCTTCATGGCCCAAGACCTCCCTCTCCCCCGCGCGCTGACCGCCGAGGCGCTCGGCACCGCCCTTCTCGTCGCCGTGGTGATCGGATCGGCCCAGATGGCGGCCGACCTGCAGGCCGCGCCCGCCCTGCTGCTGGCCAATGCCGCCGCCACGGCAGGGGCGCTGTTCGCTCTCATCACCATCCTCGCGCCGCTGTCGGACGCCCAGTTCAACCCGCTGGTCTCGCTGGTCCTCTGCCTGACCGGGCGCCAGCGGTGGAGCCGCCTCGCCCCCCTGGTCGCGGCCCAGGCGGCGGGCGCGCTGGCCGGGGCGGCGCTCGCCCATGCGATGTTCGCCCTACCGCTGTACGCGCCCTCCGCCATCCCCCGCGACGGCACGCCCCGCCTGATCGCCGAGGCGGTGGCGGCCTTCTCGCTGATCCTGGTGATCTTCGGCGCCGAGGCCGCAAGGGCGAACACCGCTGCCCTGGTCGCCGCCTGGATCGCCGCCGCCTATTGGTTCACCTCGTCCACCAGCTTCGCCAATCCCGCGATGCTGCTGGCCCGGGCGCTGACCGCCGCGCCGGCCGGCATCCGGCCGATGGACACGCCGGGGTTCCTTGCGGCAGAGCTGGTCGGAGGTCTCATGGCGGCTGCCCTCTCCACCTGGCTTTTCCGCCGGCCCTGAGCCCCGATTTTTCGCAGAAAAATCGCCGCGCGCAAAAACAAACCCCCGGCCTTACGGTCGGGGGTCGGCCTTGGGATCGCTCCCCAGCTGTGAAACGGCTTACATACCGCCTTCGCGCTGAAGCTTCTTCCGGGCGAGCTTGCGCGCGCGGCGGACAGCTTCGGCTTGTTCCCGGGCCTTCTTGACGGAAGGCTTTTCGAAATGCTGCTTGAGCTTCATTTCGCGGAACACACCTTCGCGCTGAAGCTTCTTCTTCAGAGCGCGGAGGGCCTGTTCGACGTTGTTATCACGAACGCTGACCTGCATGTGGTTTTCACCACCTTCCTAAGCTAGAGTTGCACAAAACGTGCAGGCTCGCGGCGCATAGCAAACCGCGGCCCTCTTGTCCATATGCCGGAGCCCATGGAAAACGCCGAACCCCTCTCCCGCCTGGTTTCTGCCGCCCTACCGCATGTCGTGTTCGATGGCTGGGGCCCGGCGACCTTCGCCGCGGCCGTCACCGATTCGGGGGTGGACCCGGGGCTGGCGCGGTCGCTCTTGCCGCGGGGCGGGCTTGATCTTGCCCTGGCCTGGCACCGGGCGGGCGATGCCGAGATGGCGCGCCAGCTTGCCGCGGCCGACCTCGGCGCCTTGCGCTTTCGCGACCGCATCGCCCATGCGATCCGCCTGCGGCTGAGCCTTTCGGACCGCGAGGCCGTGCGGCGGTCCTCGGCGCTTTTCGCCCTGCCGCAGAATGCCGGCGAGGGGGCGCGGGCGCTGTGGCACACGGCCGATGCGATCTGGACGGCGCTCGGCGACCGCGCGCGCGATGTGAACTGGTATACGAAACGCGCGACGCTGTCGGTCGTGCATGGCGCGGCGGTGCTCTACTGGCTGGGCGATCCGGCCGATCTCGACGCCTTCATCGACCGGCGCATCGACGAGGTGATGGCCTTCGAGGCGACCAAGGCGCGGCTGAAAGAAAATCCCTTCGCCCGGGCGGTGATGGTGGGGCCGCTAAAGCTTCTGGAAAGGATTTCCGCGCCACAACCGGCAGAAGACCTGCCGGGCTACCTGCCGCCCGGCAAACGGATTTAAGCGCGACCCCTCGGATTTGAGCGCAAAGGAAAGGCGCCCGACATGACCCTCTCGAACGCCATGCTGGCGATGGAAATCTCTGCCCCGGGGGGGCCGGATGTGCTTTACCCCTGCTCGGTGCCGGTGCCGGTGCCCGGCCATGGGCAGATCGTGATCCGCCTGGCCTATGCCGGGGTGAACCGGCCCGACGTGCTGCAAAGGCAGGGGCTTTACGCGCCGCCCGCCACCGCCTCGCGCCTCCCGGGGCTGGAGGGGTCGGGCACCGTGGTCGAGGTCGGGCCCGGCGTGACCCGCTGGCAGATCGGCGACAAGGTTTGCGCGCTTTTGCCGGGCGGGGGCTATGCGGAATATGCCGCCTGCCACGAAAGCCACGCCCTGCCCATCCCCGAGGGCCTGTCGCTGCGCGAAGCCGCAGCACTTCCCGAGACAGCCTTCACCGTCTGGTCGAATGTCGTAATGCGCGGCGGGCTGAAAGGGGGCGAGAAGTTCCTGGTTCACGGCGGCTCTTCCGGCATCGGGACCATGGCGATCCAGGTGGCGCGGGCGCTGGGGGCGCGGGTCTTCACCACGGTGGGCTCGCCCGAAAAGCAGAAGATCTGCCGGGATCTGGGGGCGGAAGTCGCCTGGAACTACCGCGCCGATCCCTGGGGGACCGAGGCGAAGAAGATCGGCATGGACCTGATCCTGTGCATGGTGGGGGGCAATTACATCCAGCCGAACCTCGGCGCGCTCGCCGATGACGGGCGGCTGGTGCAGATTGCCTTCACGCTGGGCGCCAAGGCCGAGGTGAATTTCGCCGAGCTGATGATGCGCCGGCTGACCTTCACCGGCTCGACCCTGCGGCCGCAAAGCGACCTCGCCAAGGGGCGCATCGCGGCCGAACTCGAACGCCACGTCTGGCCGCTGATCGCCGCGGGCAAGGTGAAGGTGCTGATCGACAGCGAGTTCCCCCTGACCCAGGCCCCGGCCGCCCATTGGCGCATCGAGGCCCCGGGCCATGTCGGCAAGATCGTGATGAAAGTGGAGGAGTAGAGCGCCCCGCCAAACGCCGGGGTACACCCCGGCCTACGCAGCTCCACCCGTCCGGCAGCCCCCCCCCTCACCGCCGCGCGGAGGCGGGCGGCAGGCCCAGCGCCTCGCGGTATTTCGCCACCGTCCGCCGGGCGATCTTCGCCCCCTCGGCGCTCAGCATCTCGGCCAGCACCTGGTCGCTCAGCGGCGCCCCCTCTGCCGCGATCAGGGCCGCGATCCGCGCCCGCAGCGCCGCCGCCGACACGCCCCCCATGTCGCGCGAGAACAGCGCACGCAGCCACCAGACCCCCATCGGCGTATCGACCGAGGTGCCCGCCACCACCCGGCTGATCGTGCTTTCGGCAAGACCCACCGCCGCGCCCACCTCGGCCATGGTCAGAGGGACCAGCGCGCCGCCCTCCAGCGC
>CAMFIX010000155.1 GCA_945952425.1 uncultured Pseudorhodobacter sp.
GCGCTGATCTCGGGCGCGGTGGCGGCCCTGGTCGATCAGACCAAGTCGATCGAACGTGCGGTGACCGCCCTGGGCCTGGACAAGATCGCCTTCGAGGGCTCGGACAGCCTGGACAACCCGGGCGCGGTCTTCCAGTAAGCCGCCATGTGGAACCGCCAGGCGGGGGTGCTCCTCGCGATAGCCATGACGACGGGCGCCGGGGCGCAAAGCCTGGACGACCGGCACCTGACCACCCTGCCCCGCACCAAGCCCGAGGCCGCCCGCATCGCCCGGGTTCTGGCGCCTGCCAGTGATTTCTCCAGGCCCGAGCCCTTCGAGGACAAGCCGGGCGGGGCCGCCACCGTGCGGGCGATGACGACGGCGGATGCGTTTTCGCAATCGTCGGGGAACATGGCTTTCGAGGCCGAGATGGGCTTCAAGCTCGGCAATGCCTTGTTCCGCAAGGCCTGGATCGCGGCGCCCTCTTCGACGCTGGCCTCGGACGGGCTGGGGCCCTTGTACAACGCCCGGGCCTGCCAGGATTGCCATCTGAAGGACGGGCGCGGCCATCCGCCCGCCGGGCCGGATGCGCCCCGGGTCTCGATGTTCCTGCGGCTTTCGGTGCCGGGCGGGGCCGATCCCGGCATCCCGGGCTGGCATGTGACGCAAGACCACCCGCTTTACGGCGGCCAGCTGCAAGACCTCGCCACCCCGGGCCAGGAGGCCGAGGGGCGGATGGAGGTGACCTATACCCCCCTGCCCGTAAAGCTCTCCGATGGCACCGTGGTCACTCTGCGCCAGCCGGTTTACGCCTTCACCCCCGCAATGGGCGATCCGGGTTCGGTCATGCTCTCGCCCCGCGTGGCGCCGCAGATGATCGGGCTGGGGCTGGTCGAGGCGATCCCGGCGGCCGAGATCCTCGCCCATGCCGACGAAGACGACGCCGACGGCGACGGCATCTCGGGCAAGGCGCAGATCGTGCCTTCGGTGGAATACGGCGTGCCGATGCTGGGGCGCTTTGGCCTGAAGGCCGGGGCGCCGACGATCCGCGAACAATCGGCCGGGGCGTTTTCGGGCGACATGGGGCTGTCGAACCCCTTGCACCCGGCACCTTGGGGCGATTGCACGCCCTTGCAGACCGCCTGCCGCAACGCGCCCCATGGGCAAGAGCCCGGTATCCGCGACGGGCTGGAGGTCGATGCCCAAAGCCTGGAGCTGGTCACTTTCTATTCCCGCAACCTCGCGGTGCCCGAGCGTCGGGGGCTGTCGGACCCCGATGTCCTGCACGGCAAGCAGGTGTTTTACGCCGCGGGCTGCCCGGCCTGCCATGTGCCGAAATTCGTGACCGCAAGGCTGAAGGGCCAGCCGGAGCAGAGCTTTCAGCTGATCTGGCCCTACAGCGATTTCCTCTTGCACGACATGGGACCGGGCCTGGCCGACAACCGCCCCGAGGGCCGCGCCTCGGGCAGCGAATGGCGGACCGCGCCCTTATGGGGCATCGGGCTGACCGAACAGGTCACCGGCCAGGCGAGCTTCCTGCACGATGGCCGCGCCCAAAGCCTGCTGGAAGCCGTCCTCTGGCATGGTGGCGAGGCGCAAGCCTCTCGCGATGCCGTCATCGGCCTGTCCTCCGCCGACCGCGCCGCCCTCATCGCCTTTCTCGGGAGCCTCTGATGCGTGCCCTTGTCCTGCTGATTGCCCTCTCTACCCCCGCCGCCGCCGATATCGCCGAGGCGGTGCAGGGTCAGATCCTGCCGGGCTATGCCGCCTTCCAGGCCGCGGCCGACCGGCTTGCGGCCACAGGAAAGGCCTGCGACATCAAGGCGGTGCAGGCCGATTACCAGGCGACCTACGATGCCTGGATGGCCGTGCAGCACATCCATATCGGCCCGACCGAGGAAGACGGCAGGGCGCTGGCGGTGCTCTATTGGCCCGACCCCAAGGCCCTGGGGGCCAAGGCGCAGCGGGCGCTGATGACGGGCGATCCGGCGAAACTGGCGCCCGACGCCTTCGCGCAGCAATCGGTCGCCGCCCGCGGGCTTCTGGGGCTGGAGCGGCTGATCTACCCCGCCGAGCCCCTCCCCGCCGACCCCTGCCCGCTGATCGCGGCCACCACCGCCGACCTCTCCCGCGTGGCGGGCGAGATCGCGACGCTCTGGGGGCCCCAGGCGCAATTGCTGCTGACCGCGGGCGATCCGGGCAACGGCGCCTACCTCTCGCGGGCCGAGGCGCGGCAGGCTTTGTTCACCCAGCTGGCCACCGGGCTTGAAAACCTGACCGACCAGCGCATCGGCCGCCCCTTGGGCACGTTCGAGGCCCCCCATCCCGACCGCGCCGAGGCCCGCGCCTCGGGGCGGAGCCTGCGCAATGTGACGCTGGCCCTGCAGGCGATGCGCGCCTTCACCGCCAGCCTGACGCCGGATGCGCCCCAGACCCTGGCCGCTTTCGATGTGGCCATCGCCCAGGCCGAGGCGCTGAACGACCCGGTCTTTGCCGGTGTGGCAGACCCCGCGGCGCGGCTGAAGGTCGAAATCCTGCAGCGCTCAATCGCCCATATCCGCGAGCTGGCGATTTCCGAAGTCGCGCCCGAGATGGATGTCGGCATCGGCTTCAACGCCGCGGATGGAGATTGAGATGCAGACCTCCCGTCGCCTGTTCCTCGCCGGGCTTGGCGCCTTGGCGCTGCCGAAACCCTCCTGGGCGGATGCCGGCAGCCCGGCCTGGCTCGCCGCCGCGAAAGAGGGGGAGGACTACCGGCTGCATGGCCTGTCCGAAACCGGCGAGAGCCTCTTCGCCCTGCCCCTGCCGACCCGCGGCCATGCCGCGGCGGCGCATCCCACGCGGCCCCTGGCGGTGGCCTTCGCCCGCAGGCCGGGAACATTCGCCTTGGTCATCGACTGCGTGACCGGGGCCCAGACCCACCGCCTGACCCCGCCGCCGGGCCGCCAGTTCAACGGCCATGGCGCGTTTTCGGCGGATGGCGCCACGCTTTACACCTCGGAAGTCGTGGCGGAAGGCTCGGAGGGCCGTGTCGGGCTGTGGGAGACGGCGGGCTTTGCCCGGATCGGGGAATGGCAGACGGGCGGGATCGGGCCGCATGACATGAAGCTCTTGCCCGATGGGCGGCTGATCGTCGCCAATGGCGGGATCGCGACCGATCCGAAGGACCGCACCAAGCTGAACATCGCCACGATGCGGCCGAACCTGTCGGTGCTTTCGCAAGGCAAGGTGGTCGCGCAGGCCGAATTGCCCGACCTGCCCCAGGCCTCGATCCGCCACCTGGCGCTGGTGCCGGAGGGTGTGGCCTTTGCCATGCAATGGGAGGGCGACCCGGCGGAGGTGGTGCCGCTGTTGGGGCAGTGGAGCCTCGGGGCGGCGCCGGTGCTTTGCCCGGCGCCCGAGGGGGAGGCGGGGCGGATGAAGGGCTATGCGGGCTCGATCGCGCGGGCGGCGGATGGGCGGCTCGCGATCAGCTCGCCCAAAGGCGGCGCGGTGCAGGTCTTTGCGGCGGACGGCGGGTTTGTCGCCACCTATGCCCGGGCCGATGTCTGCGGCCTGGCACCCCTGGGGGCGGGGTTCGTTACCAGCGACGGCAATGGCGGGCTGTGCACGCTGGACACCGAACTGCGCCCGCTGGCGAAGCTGGACGCGGCCTGGGACAACCACATGGTCGCGCTTTAGGCCCCGATTTTTCTGCGAAAAATCGCGCTCAACCTTTGAGGATTTCCTGCACCCTGGCCTCTTCGGCCTCCGTCAGGCCTGCCGCCTCGGCCGCCTTGGAGCGCCGCCGCATCACGGCGAAGGCCAAGGCGCCCCCGCCCAGGAGGGCGGCCGGTCCGGCAAGCCAGAGGACCAGGTTCGCCCCCCGCGCGGGCGGGTTCAGCAGCACGAATTCGCCATAGCGCGCGACGATGAAATCCATCGCCTGTTGGTCGCTGTCCCCCGCCGTGATCCTTTCGCGCAAGAGCAGCCGCAGGTCGCGGGCGAGTTGGGCATCGCTGTCGTCGATATTCTCGTTGCGGCAGACGAGGCAGCGCAGCTGCTGGGAAAGCGCCCTGGCCCGGGCCTCCTGGGTGGGGTCTTTCAGCATCTCATCGGGCTGCACGGCAAAGGCGGGACCGGCCAGCAGCGCCAGGAGCAAAAGGGCGCGCTTCATTCGGCCGGCACTCCGGCCGGGCGCTTGGCGGCGCCGGCCGCGACGCGGAAACGCCGGTCGGTCAGGCTGAGCACACCGCCAAAGCCCATCATCAGGCCTCCGATCCAGAGCCACAAGGCGAAGGGTTTCAGATAGCTGCGCACGGCGAAGCCGCCGCCGTCCTGCGGATCTCCGACCACGAGGTAAAGGTCGCCAAGCAGCCCGGGGCGGATGGCGGCCTCGGTCGTGTTCATCTGGGCGAAGGGATAGCTGCGCTTGGCGGGATGGAGAACGGCGACCTCTTCCCCACCCTTTTTCACAAGCATATCGGCCACTTGCGCGGTGTAGTTCGAGCCCTGCTCTTCATGTACGCCCTGGAAGGTGATCTCGTAGGGGCCAAGCGGGAAGGTCTCGCCCTCCTTGACCACGCGGATGTCCTCGACCGACCAGGACGACAGGCAGACGACGCCGAAAATCGTGATCCCAAGCCCGGCATGGGCCACGACGCGGCCCCAGTCGGCGCGGGGCAGCCGGGTCAGGCGCGAGAGGCGCGACGCCGTGCTGCCCCGCCCGCTGCGCGCCCAGAGATCGGCCAACGCGCCCACGAACAGCCAGGCGCCGAGCGCCACGCCCAAAGGCCCGAGCGTGGAGCGTCCCGACCCCATGGCCCAGGCCAGCAAGGCCGCCGCGATGGCCAGGACCAGCGCTGGCCAGAAGGGCCGTGCGGCGCGGCCGAGCTCGGCCCGTTTCCAGGGCAGGACGGCGCCGATGGGCAGCGCCACGGCCAGCGCCACGGCAAAGGGCGTGAAGGCGGCATCGAAGAAGGGGGCGCCGACCGAAAGCGCCCGGCCCAGCAGAACCTCGCCCACCAGGGGCCAGATCGTGCCGACGAAGACGACGAAGGCCGCGACGGTCAGCAGCAGGTTGTTCAGCACCAGCCCGCTTTCCCGGCTGACCATGGAGAAGACGCCCTTGGCCTCCAGGTCTCCGGCCCGCGCGGCGAACAGCGTCAGCGCCCCGCCGACGAAAACCGCGAGGATCGCCAGCACCGCCATGCCCCGCGTCGGGTCAGAGGCGAAGGAATGCACCGAGGTGATGACGCCCGAACGCACGATGAACGTGCCGATCAGCGAGAAGCCGAAGGCGAAGATCGCCAGCAGGATCGTCCAGCTTTTCAGCGCCTCGCGCTTTTCGACCACAATGGCCGAATGCAAGAGCGCGGTGGCGATCAGCCAGGGCATGAAAGAGGCGTTCTCGACCGGGTCCCAGAACCAGAACCCGCCCCAGCCGAGCTCGTAATAGGCCCAGAGCGAGCCCATCGTGATGCCGATGGTCAGGAACAGCCAGGCCGCCAGCGTCCAGGGCCGCACTCAGCGCCCCCAGGCGGCATCGACCCGGCCCTCGATCAAGGCGGCGACGGCGAAGGCGAAGGCCATCGAGAGCCCGACATAGCCGAGGTAGAGGAAGGGCGGGTGGAAGGCGAGGCCTGGGTCTTGCAGGATCGGGTTCATGTCGTTGCCGTTCATCGGCGGGCTGACCAGCCTGAGAAACGGGTTCGAGGTGAAGAGCATGAAGGCCAGGAAGGCGACCCCGATCGCGCCCTGCACCGCCAGCACGCGGGCTTTCAGCCGCAGGGGCAGGCTCGCCCCGAACCAATGCGCCGAGGCGCCGAAGAGCGAGAGCGCCAGCATCCACAGAAGCAGCGAGCCCTCATGGTTGCCCCAGACGCCCGCCACCTTGTAGAGCATCGGCTTGGCGGTGTGCGAATGCTGCACGACCAGCGCCACCGAGAAGTCGTCGGTCACGAAAGCATAGGTCAGCGCGGCGAAGCTGAGCGCGACCAGGGCGAATTGCACCGTCGAGGCCGGCCCCGCCAGCGCCATCAGCCGCCCGTCTCCCCTTTGCGCCCCGATCATGGGCAGGCTGGCCTGCAAGAGCGCCACGACAAAGGCGAGGACAAGGGCGAAATGGCCGAGTTCGACGATCATGGGGGCCTCCGGTTTGGCGGGGAGCATAGGGGGTTTGCGGGGCGAGGGAAAGGCACGCGGGCGTGAAGGCGGGTGCGGCGTTTTGGGAAGGCCGGGGGGCTGCCGCCCCCCGGACCCCCTGCCCAAGGGGGAGCACGCTCCCCCTTGGAACCCCCGTGGATATTTGGGGACCAATGAAATGGGGGGCGGCGGCCTGGAACGGGTTTGCGGCGCTTTGGTGGTGGACCGGGGCGGCCTGGCGCGGGATAAGGGGGGAAACGGAGGGCCTTCATGGACTGCACATTGATCGGGGCGCCCATCGACGCGGGGCAAAAGCGGGCGGGTTGCGTCATGGGGCCGATGGCCTATCGCGTGGCGGGGCTTTCGGCGGCGATCCGCGAGCTGGGACATGGCGTGGAGGACCGCGGCGATGTCGCGCCCGATGCGATGGGGGCGCCGAGCTGCCCCAACCCGGCCGTGCATTCGCTGTCCGAGGTCGTCGGCTGGACGAGTGCGCTCCGCCGCGAGGTCGCGGCTGTCCTCGGCGCCGGGCGGCTGCCGGTGGTGATGGGGGGCGACCATTCGCTGGCGCTGGGCTCCGTCGCGGGGGCGGCCCAGCATGCGGCGGCGGCGGGGCGGCCGCTGTTCCTGTTGTGGCTGGATGCGCATTCCGACTTTCACACGCCGCTGACCACGACCTCGGGCAACCTGCATGGCACGCCCGTCGCCTGGATCGCCGGGCGCGAGGGCTTTGACGCCTTCGGCCCCTTTCCGGGCGTCATCCCGCCGGAGCGGATCTGCCTTTACGGCATCCGCTCGGTCGATCCGGCCGAACATGCGGCCCTTCTGACCCATGACATCGCGATCAACGATATGCGCGTTCTGGACGAACGCGGCATCGTCGCCCCCTTGCGCGCCTTCCTCGACCGGGTGCGGGCGGCGGGGGGGATGCTGCATGTCTCGCTGGATGTCG
>CAMFIX010000156.1 GCA_945952425.1 uncultured Pseudorhodobacter sp.
GGCCTTGGCGATGGGGATGCCGAATTTGTTCTCTTTCTTGCCGGTCGCGATCTTCTCATGGGTCTTGGCATCGACGTCCGGGTTCACCCGCAGAGTGATCGGGGCAGTGGCGCCCATGGCCTGGGCGACGTCGCTCAGGGCCAGCAGCTCGGGCTCCGATTCCACGTTGAACTGCCGGATGCCATGGGTCAGCGCGAAGGCCATCTCCTCGCGCGTCTTGCCGACGCCGGAAAAGACGATCCGGTCGCCCGGCACGCCCGCCGCCAGCGCCCGGCGGTATTCCCCGCCCGAGACGACATCCATCCCCGCGCCGAGGTCGCCCAAAAGCTTCAGCACGGCGAGGTTCGACAGCGACTTGATGGCGAAGCAGACGGTATGGGGCAGGGGCGCCAGCGCCTCGGTGAAAAGCTTGTAATGCCGGGTCAGGGTGGCGGCGGAATAGACGTAGAAGGGCGTGCCGACACTGCGCGCGATCTCGGCCAGGTCGACGTTCTCGGCATGCAACCGGCCGTTTTGATAGATGAAGTGATCCATGGCGCCTCCTGGTCTGGCGCCCCTTCTATCAGAAGCATCTCCCTTGTCCACGCGGGCCAACAAGGGCCTCCGGCGGGGATATTTGGAGACCCGTGAATTGGATGTGCGCGCAGGGCGTCGGCGGAGCACCTCGTCCCGCTTTCATTGGTCGACAAATATCCACGGGGATTTTCAAGGTGTGCCACTTGGTTCGCCACTGGTTCAAGAAACAAGTGGCATGGTGGGCCCCTTGAAGCAGGGGGTCCGGGGGGCGGCAGCCCCCCGCTTGGGATCAGACCCGCGCCTGGTCTTTCAGATAGCTCTTGTAGGCCTTGCCCCGCCCGGCCAGGATCGCGGCATTGCGCGCCTCGACCTCGGTGAAGACGGCGCGGAAATCGGGGTTCAGGGCGCCGCGGTCGTGGCTCAGCTGATAGAGCATGTGGCCGGTGTTCTCGTTGCACTCGATCAGCCGCGCGCCGCCTTCGGCCAAGGCGATATCCCAGCCCAGGACGCCGTTGACCGGCAGCGAGGCGTGCAGGCTCAGCGCCAGATCGACCGCCGCGCGATACTGCGGCAAGGGCTGGCCGACCAGCGCCGCGCCAGTGACCGGGTGGCGCTCGACCCATTGCGTCGCAAGCCCCGTCCCCAGCCGCACCTTGCGCACGATGCCCCCCGCATCGACCGCCGCGATCAGGCTGCCCTCCTGCCAGAAATTGTCCGAGACCGCGGTCGGCGAGGGCAGTTTCCAGCAGGAATACAAGAGCTCGGGCGTGCCCGTGCGGTTCACCGTCACCACCCGCAGGGTCGAGACCGCGTCGGTCCCGGTCATCGCCTTGACCTCGGGGGCGACCGCCACCGCGTCCTGGAAGACGTAGCCTTCCTCGTCATTGCCCGCGATCTCGGCGGCCAGCCGGGAAAGCGCGATACGCCCGCGCGGCAGGATCGCCTCGTCGCCCTCCACCCCCTCGATCCGCACCGAGCCCTTGGCCTGCTGCCCCCGGATCGGCTTGCCGAACAGCGGGAAGCGCGCCTCGGTCCGCAGGAAGCCTTCGACCTCGGCGGCGCTGCGCAGCGTCTTCAGCGCGCCGAACCCGCGGGAGGGCGAGAAGGCCGCCTGCACCCGGGTCGTCGGCAATCCCAGCCCCGCGGCATAGGTGGTAAAGGCCAGCTTGTCGCCCAGGAAGCCGCGCATATGGGTGACGGCGGGCGGCGCCAGCCGCATGTTCAGCGCGAAACTGCCGCGGTCGCCGACGTATTCCTTCTTTTGCGCCCATGTCAGATCGGGCCGCCACAGCTGGAATTCGTAATATTCCCCCACCGCGAGCCGCCCCTCGGCGCGGCCGAGCCGCCAGATCTCGGTGAACTGCTTCAGCGGCGAGACCTTGGCCTTGCGGCTGACCTCGACCATGGCGGATTGGCTGGCACCGGCGACATGGTCATGTGTGCCGGTCAGGGCTTGCGGGGTGGCGGTCTGGGCGGTCATCTGGGGCTCCGCTGCATTGTTTCTGATTGGGAAACTGCGCGCGGATTTGGGGGAAATTATGGCGAAATGCGGGTGGGATCGCCGCATTTCGCTGCAAGTCGAAGGGTTACATCGACCCGGTTACCCCGGCGGTGGCGGTGCCGGTGACCGCGACGCCGGAGGCGGGGGCCTCGGGCGCGCCAGAGGCGCCGCAGGCGGCGAGAAGCAGCAGAAGGGCAAGGGCTTGGAAGGCGGGTTTCATGCGTTTGCTTTCGAAAAGGGGTTGCGTCGTGGGCAAATCTTAACCCTGACCCAGCGCCGCTTTCCAGCGCGTCACTTGCGCCTTGACCTGATCCGGCGCCGTTCCGCCATAGCTGACGCGCGAGCGGACGGAATTGTCGACGCCCAGCACCGAATAGACCTCTTGCGTGATGCCGGGATGGGCCGAGGTCAGCTCGGCCAGCGAGAGGTCGGGCAGGTCGCAGCCCTTCTGTTCCGCCAGCGCCACAAGGCGCCCCGTCACATGATGCGCCTCGCGGAAGGGGAGCCCCAGCGCGCGGACCAGCCAGTCGGCCAGGTCGGTCGCGGTGGAGAAACCGCTGGCCGCCGCCGCCCGCAGTGTGTCCTTCTGCGCGGTCATGTCGCTGACCATGCCGGTCATGGCAGCGAGCGCCAGCATCAGGGTGTCGGCGGCGTCGAAGACCTGCTCCTTGTCTTCCTGCATGTCCTTGGAATAGGTCAGCGGCAGGCCCTTCATCACGGTGAACAGCGCCACCGTGGCCCCCAGAATCCGCCCGATCTTGGCGCGCAGCAGTTCCGCCGCATCGGGGTTTTTCTTCTGCGGCATGATGCTGCTGCCCGTCGTCCACTTGTCCGACAGCTTGACGAAGCGGAACTGGGCGGTGGACCAGATCACGAGTTCCTCGGCAAAGCGCGACAGGTGGGTGGCGCAGATGGCCGAGGCCGAGAGGAACTCCAGCGCGAAATCGCGGTCGCTGACCGAATCCAGGCTGTTGGCCGTCGGGCGGTCAAAGCCCAAGGCCGCCGCCGTGGCATGGCGGTCGATGGGAAAGCCCGTGCCCGCCAGCGCCGCCGCGCCGAGGGGGCATTCGTTCATCCGGCGACGGGCATCTTCGAACCGCCCCCGGTCGCGGGCCAACATCTCGACATAGGCCAGCATGTGATGGCCCCAGGTGACGGGCTGGGCGGTTTGCAGATGGGTGAAGCCCGGCATGATCCAGTCGGCCCCGGCCTCGGCCTGGGCCAGGAAGGCCTGCATCAGCGCCGTCAGCCCGGCAATCGCCGCATCGCATTGATCGCGCACCCAAAGCCGGAAATCGACCGCCACCTGGTCATTGCGCGAGCGGCCGGTGTGGAGGCGCTTGCCCGCCTCGCCGATCCGCTCGGTCAGGCGCGCCTCGATGTTCAGGTGGATGTCCTCCAGCGCGTCCGAGAAGGGGAACTGCCCCGCCTCGATCTCTGACAGGATCGTGAGAAGACCTGTCCTGATCGCCGTGGCATCCTCGGGGCTGATGATGCCTTGGGCGGCCAGCATGGCGGCATGGGCGCGGCTGCCCGCGATATCCTGCGCGTAAAGCCGCTGGTCGAACGAGATCGAGGCGTTGATGGCCGTCATGATCGCATCGGGGCCGGTGGCAAAGCGACCGCCCCACATGCTATTGGCGGATTTGTCCTTGTTGGAATCCCGGGTCATGTGCGGCCCCTTTCGGAGGTAAGATGCGGATCGTTCGGGCGGCTGTTTATACGCTGGCGCTGGCCAGTGCAAACTTGGGCTTTGCAGGGGGGGCGCTGGCGGGGATCGACCCGGCCCTGGTGACCGGCGCGATGGAAAAGCTGGTCCCTTCGGACCCCAGGCCTTTGCCCGACCTGCCCCTGGTGGCGATGGACGATGCCACCGCGGCCCTGCCCAAGGGCAAGTGGCAGCTGGTGAACCTGTGGGCCACCTGGTGCGTGCCCTGCCGCGAGGAGATGCCCGCGCTGGAGAAGCTCGCCGTGGCCATGCCCGACCTGCAGGTGACCGCCGTGGCCGTGGGGCCGAACCCGGTGCCGAAGATCAAGTCCTTCCTCGATGAGGTCGGCGTCAGTCATATCGGCGTCTTGCGCGACCCGAACCAGCAGTTCGCGCGGGCGATGGGGGTTCTGGGCCTGCCGGTGACGGTGATCGTCAATCCCGAGGGGCAAGAGGTGGCGCGGCTGATCGGCGGGGCGGATTGGGGCTCGGCCGAGGCCATGGCGGTGCTGAAGGCGGCGATGGAATAGCCGGGGGGCTTGCCAGGCCCCCGGACCCCCCGGCCCAAAGGGGCCCAGGGGCCCCTTTGGAAACCCCGCCCCTTTGGAAACCCCGTGGATATTTTTGGACCAATGAATGGACTTGGGGGCGCCGGTGTGTAGCTTGGGCGCAAAGCGGGAGGGTTTCATGGATCGTTGGACGGACAAGGCTTTGCATCGCGACTGGCTGCGGGGCCAGGCGGCGGGGTTATGGGATTTCTTCCAGGCGGGGTTCATCGACCCTTCGGGCGGGTTCTATGACCTCGCGCCCTGGGGGCGGCCCCTGGATGCCGGCGGGCAGGTGCATCCGATCCACATTGCCGGGCGGGCGGTGCATTGCTTTGCCATCGGACAGCTTCTGGGGCGGCCGGGCTCGGCTTCGGTGGTGGATCACGGGATGGAGATCCTCTGGCGCCAGCACCGTGACACCGCGAACGGCGGTTACTTCTGGTCGGTCAAGAATGGGCCCGTCGATGCCAACAAGCAGGGCTATGGCCATGCCTTCGTGCTGCTGGCAGCCTCGTCGGCCAAGCTGGTGGGGCATCCTTTGGCCGATGCGATGCTGGCGGATATCACCGAAGTGCTGGAGCGCCGCTTCTGGGAGGAAAAGCACGGCGCCATCGCCGAGGAATTCACCGCCGACTGGCAGCCGCTGGAGGGCGGCACCTACCGCGGGCAGAACTCCAACATGCACCTGACCGAGGCCCTGATGGCGGCTTATGAGGCCACCGGCGAGGGCGAATACCTGCGGAAAGCCAAGCGGATTGCCGAGCGGGTCATCGGCAGCTCGGCCCGGGCCTGCGGCTGGCGGGTGGGCGAGCATTTCACCGCCGACTGGCAGCTGGACCGCGATTACTACCACGTCAACGAGATGTTCCGCCCGGCCGGAACCACGCCGGGCCATGCGCTGGAATGGACGCGGCTGATCCTGCAGCTTTGGGTTCTGGACGGCAGGCGCGAGGCCTGGATGGTCGAGGCGGCGGAGGGGCTTTTCGCCCAGGCCATGGCCTTGGGCTGGGACAAGGCGAAGGGCGGCTTCTTCTATACGCTCGACTGGGAAAACCGGCCTGCCAAGCGGATGAAGCTGTGGTGGCCCCTCTGCGAGGGCGCTGCGGCGGCGCATTGGCTGAACGAGATCGCGCCCAAGCCGGAATGGGAAGCGGCCTACCGCCAGATCTGGGATGTCATCGGCGCCCATTTCGTCGACCGCGAGCATGGCGGCTGGCACGAGGAACGCACCGAGGCGCTGGGACCGTCCTACGGGCTTTTCCCCGGCAAGGGCGACATCTACCACGCGCTGCAGGCCTGCCTGATCCCGCTTTACCCGGCGGTTGGCAGTTTGACGCGGGCGATCGCGGGGTGAGGGAGGAGTCGGGGTAACCCCCGACCTACGCAGGCCAGGCGCTCCGGCAAAAAGGCGTAGGTCGGGGCCTGCGCCCCGACTCTCCCGGCCTTTACGGCACCGAATAGCCTGCTTCGCGGAAGAGGCGATACCATTCCTCGCGCGTCAGCCGCGCCCCCGCGCCCGCCACGCAGTCGCGGACGCGGCCCGGGTTGGTCGTGCCCAGCACCACCTGCATATGCGCCGGATGCCGCGTGATCCACGCGACCGCCACCCCCGTCGGCGTGATGCCATGCGCCTCTGCGATCTCGTTCAGCGCACGGTTCAGGCCCGGCAGCTCGGGGTCGCCCACGAAGACGCCATCGAACCAGCGCTTCTGGAAGGGCGACCAGGCCTGCAGGGTCATCTTGTTCAGCCGGGAATAGTCGAGGAGACCCAGCGTCCGGTCGATGGACTGGTCCAGCCCCTCCATGTTGATCGCCACGCCTTGGGCGATCAGCGTCGCATGGGTGATCGACAGCTGCACCTGGTTGCAGATCAAGGGCTGGTTGAGCGAGCGCTTCAACAGCTCGACCTGGCCCGGCGTCTGGTTCGAAACGCCGAAATGCCGGACCTTGCCCTGCGCATGCAGCTGGTCGAAGGCGGCGGCCACCTCTTCGGGTTCGACCAAAGCATCGGGGCGGTGCAAGAGCAGGATGTCGATGTAATCGGTCTTGAGCGCCTTGAGCGAGCCCTCGACCGAATGCAGGATATGGTCCTTCGAAAAGTCGAAGAACCCGTCGCGGATGCCGCATTTGGTCTGGATCACCAGCCGCTCGCGCTGCGAGGGGGTCAGCTGCATCGCCTCGGCGAAGCGCGCCTCGCAGGTGTGGACGGGCGGGCGGCCATAGATGTCGGCATGGTCGATCATGGTGATCCCCGCCTCGGTCGCGGCGGCGACGAGGTTGCGGATGGCGCCATCTTCCATCGTGGCGATGCGCATCAGGCCAAGGATCAGCGACGAGGCGGGCAGGGTGCCGCCGATGGACAGGGTTTGCATGATAGACCTCCGGGTTCGGTCGCGGAGGATGGGCCGTGCGCCAGGCTTTGGCAAGTGGGCGGCTTTGGCAAGCGGGTGGCTTGGGGCGGCGGCGCCCGGGCCATGGCTGCAGCCGCAGCAGGCGTTTTGATAGCGCTTTGAAAAAGCTGCGGCAGGGCGGCTCGCGCCTGCCTTTCTGCGGTTGCGAAGGAAATTTGAAAGCGCTTTGAACACAGAATCGTTGACTTGCGCGGAATTCATGCGTTAATCCGTTCGAAGCGTTTCGGAAGAGGCCCGCACCAGACGGGGAAGGTCGAAGCGTTTTATGGGAGCTCGCGCCATCAAGGCGCATATCAATCGTTCAGGGAGGACGACCC
>CAMFIX010000157.1 GCA_945952425.1 uncultured Pseudorhodobacter sp.
AGGCCACGCCCTCGATCTTTTTCTCCCGCACCATCTCGGCGATCTTTTCGATCATCGAGGCCTTGTTCACCTGATAGGGGATCTCGTCCACGATGATGGCGAAGCGGTCCTTGCGGAGTTCTTCCACATGGGTTTTCGCCCGGATGATGACCGAGCCGCGCCCCTCCAGATAGGCCTTGCGCGCGCCCGAGCGGCCGAGGATCAGGCCGCCGGTCGGGAAATCGGGGGCGGGGATGATCTCCATCAGCCGCTCCATCGAGGTGTCGGGATCGGCGATGAGCGCAAGCGTGCCGTCGATGACCTCGCCGAGGTTATGCGGCGGGATGCGGGTTGCCATGCCGACCGCGATGCCCTCGGTGCCGTTCACCAGCATGTTCGGGAAGCGGGCGGGCAGGACGGTGGGCTCGCGGTCCTTGCCGTCGTAATTGTCCTGGAAATCGACCGTGTCCTTGTCGATATCGGCCAGAAGGAAGGCGGCGGGCTTGTCCATCCGCACTTCGGTGTAGCGCATGGCCGCGGCCATATCGCCGTCCATCGAGCCGAAGTTGCCCTGGCCGTCCAGAATCTTGAGGCTCATCGAAAACGGCTGGGCCATCCGCACCAAAGCGTCATAGATGGCCGAGTCGCCATGGGGGTGGTATTTCCCCATCGTGTCGCCCACCGGGCGGGCCGACTTGCGATAAGGCTTGTCATGGGTGTTGCCCGATTCCTGCATCGCAAAAAGAATCCGCCGATGCACAGGTTTCAAGCCGTCGCGCAGATCGGGGATCGCGCGGCTGACGATGACCGACATGGCATAATCGAGATAGGCCGACTTCATCTCGGCCGAAATGTCGATCTGGGGCCCGTGCGGGGTGGGGCGCGGGGATTCTTCCGTGTTTTCAGGGGTTTCGGGCGTATCGGTCAAGGGGTCTGCCTTTGCGGGCTTGAGGCCATATCTGGTTGGCCCGTACCTTACCCCATACCAAGGCTGGGGTGCAAGAAGCCGGGCAACCGGCGCGCGGCCTTGGTGCGGCCATGTTGGCAGCACCTTGTTTTCATTGATTTTTCAGAATTGTTGCGCAGTCTGGGGGAATGGGGCGGATGAAGGAGGTTCCCCGATGCGCGAGACCGAGTTGATGTTGAAAGGCTATGGGCTGACGACGGCCGAGTTCTTCTATCGGCTGCCGGATCACCTGAGCGTGCTGAATTCCTATGTCTGGCAGGACTACGACCTGGCGCCGGACTATCCCAAGCTCTTTGCCTTCATCGAATTCTGGCAGAAAAAGATCGAAGGCCCGCTGCATTCGGTGCGCTTCTGCCACAAAAGGCTGATCGGCCCGGCGGAGTGGCGCAACGTCGTGGGCGAGTTCCGGCTGCATTAGCGGGGGCTGCCGCCCCCGCACCCCCGCCCAAAGGGGCCCACAGGCCCCTTTGGAAACCCCGTGCCGGTTCTTAAAGATGCTTGGCCGCCTCGCGCTGTGCCCGGGGCTTCAGCCCTTGGCCGGGGCCAGCGAGGAAGGCTTTCGTCCGTTCCGCATCGTGTTTCGACAGATCGCGCAGCCACCAGGCCACGGCCTTCTGGATGAACCAATCGGGGTCGCCCACGTAACCCGCGGCCCAGCCCAGCACGCGGTCGCGGATCGCAAGGTCTTGGTCTTTCGGGAAATTCTGCTTGGTCCAGGGCAGGGTGATGACCAAAGCCGCCCGGCGCGTCCACATATGGGGCGAGGTCGTCCAGCTTTCGACCTCGTCCAGCCGCGCGGGGTCGGCCTGCAGCCGCCGCTCTCCGGCATCGCAGGCATGGTCGGCCAGCGCCCAGCCGTCGAACTGCGGCACCCAGGAGGCGATCAGCCGCCAGACCGGCGCATCCTCCGCGATCCGCGCCTGGGTCAAAAGCTTGGCCGCCGCCACCCTTGCCTCGTGGATGTTCGACTGCCAAAGCCCATCGGCCAGCGCCACCCGGGCGGGCGTGTCCATCCCCTCGCGCCAGGTCTTCGCCAGCTCGGTGATCTGCGGCACGGTGACGCCAAAGAAGGTGCGGGAGGATTTGTGATAGGCGGCCTGCTCGGCGGCCTTTGCGGGATCGGAGAGGGCGTGAAGCTGCGCCAAAGCGTCGGAGGGGGTCACAGGTTGGCCTCGATGCCGGTGGGCAGCCCGTCGATGGACTGCCGGTTGCGGGTGTCCCAATAGCGCACCAGCCCCTCCGGCCCCTGGCCTTCCGCCCAGTTGCGCAACACGGGGCGCTCTTGCGGGTTCTCCAGCGTCGGGACCGCATAACCGCAAGAGGTCTGGACCAGCGCGACCTCCATGTCGAAGACCTGCCGGGCGCCGGGCGTCTCGGGGAAGTGGCGGGCCAGATCCCAGTCGTCGCGGTGATGGCAGCGCGCCGTGCCATAGGCCCGCAGGATCAGGGGGCGGGCGCCAAAACTGCACCACATCACGGTCATCCGCGGATCGACTGCCAGATGCGCCGCGGTTTCATTGCCCGAGCCGGTGAGGTTCAGCCAGACCAGCCGGTTCGGGCCGAGGATGCGCAGACTGTCCATCCCCTTGGGCGACAGGTTGTGATGCGCCCCCGGTGCCGAGGTCGCGACGAAAAAGATCGGCTGGGCGGCCACGAAGGCGCGGTGATCGTCCGAGAAGCCGTCGAATTGCTTGGCCATTTACTCCCCCCTTCTACTCCACCGTCACCGATTTCGCGAGGTTGCGCGGCTGGTCGACATCGGTCCCCTTTGCCACCGCGGTGTGATAGGCCAGAAGCTGCGCCGGGATGGCGTAGAGGATGGGGGCGAAGGGGCCGGGGCAGTCGGGGAGCGTCAGGGTGGCCCAGGCGTCGCGCCCGGCTTCCTGCACGCCCTTGGCGTCGGAAATCAAGAGCACCTTGCCATGCCGCGCCATGACCTCCTGCATGTTGGAGACGGTCTTGTCGAAGAGCGTGTCGCGCGGGGCCAGGACGATGACCGGCACTTCCGGAGAGATCAGGGCGATGGGGCCGTGTTTCAGTTCGCCCGACGCATAACCTTCGGCGTGGATGTAGCTGATTTCCTTCAGTTTCAGCGCGCCTTCCAGCGCCAGCGGGAACATCGCCCCGCGGCCGAGGAAAAGGACATCCTGCGCGCGCGACAGCTCCTCGGCGATCTCGGCGATCCGGGGGCCCAGGCTCAGCGCGTGGTTCATCAGACCCGGCAGGGCCTGCAGCTCGGCCAGGCGTTGCGCCAGCGCGGGCGGCGCGATCCGGCCGCGGTCCACGCCCGCCTTCAAGGCCAAGAGCGCCAGGGTCAGAAGCTGCGCGGTGAAGGCCTTGGTCGAGGCCACGCCCACCTCGATCCCGGCGCGGATCGGCAGGACGACATCCGCCTCGCGCGCGATGGAGGAGGTCGGCACGTTCACCACGGCCAGCACCTTGGCGACGCGCTCTTTCGCGTGGCGGAGCGCGGCCAAAGTGTCGGCCGTCTCGCCCGACTGGCTGACGAAGATCGCGAAGGCGCGGTCCGACAGCACCGGGTCGCGGTAGCGGAACTCGCTGGCGATATCGACCTCGGCGGGCAGGCCCGCCAGCTGCTCGAACCAGTATTTCGCGATATGGCCCGCGTAAGAGGCCGTGCCGCAGGCGACCAGCATCACCCGGTCGACTTGCGTGAAATCGACATCCGGAAGGGCGGGATTCCCCCCGCCCAAAGCCTCGGCCAAAACCACCGGCTGCTCGGCGATCTCCTTGGCCATGAAGTGGCGATGGCCGGCCTTTTCGATCCGCGCCTGATCCAGCGCGATCTTCTGCTCCGCCCGGTTCGCCAGCCGCCCGGCCGCGTCGCGGATCGTCACCCCGGCGCGGGTCAGAACCGCCCAGTCGCCTTCCTCCAGATAGGTGATCCGGTCGGTCATCGGCGCCAGCGCAATGGCATCCGAGCCCAGGTACATCTCGCCCAGCCCATGGCCGATGGCCAGGGGAGAGCCCTTGCGGGCCGCGATCATCAGGTCTTCCTCGCCGTCGAAGAGGAAGGCCAGGGCAAAGGCGCCGTGCAGGCGGGGCAAGACCTTCTCGACCGCCTCGACCGGGCTCAGCCCCTGGTCGAGATAAAGGCGCGTCAGCTGGGCCACGGTTTCGGTGTCGGTCTGGCTTTCGGGCGTCAGACCTGCGGCGTCGAGTTCCGCGCGCAGCTCGCGGAAATTCTCGATGATGCCGTTGTGGACGACCGCGACGGGCCCCGAGCGATGGGGATGGGCATTGACCACGGTCGCCGCGCCATGGGTGGCCCAGCGGGTGTGGCCGATGCCGGATTTGCCGGGCAAGGGGTCATGGACCAGCACATCCGACAGGTTCACCAGCTTGCCGACCGCGCGCCTGCGGTCCAGCCGCCCGGCGTTCACCGTGGCGATGCCCGCGCTGTCATAGCCGCGATATTCCAGCCGCTTCAGCGCCTCGACCAGCAGGGGGGCGACTTCGTGGCTGCCCAGAACTCCGATGATGCCGCACATTTACTGCCCCTTTTTCGCGGCCTTGATGGCGCGCAGTTTATCCATCAGCCGGACGGCGAGGCCCGGCTTGTTGACCTGGGCGGCCCGACCGAGCGCCAGCGCACCCTCGGGCACGTCCTGGGTGATGACCGAGCCGGAGGCGGTCAGCGCATGGTCGCCCACCGTGACGGGTGCCACCAGCATCGTGTCCGAGCCGATGAAGGCGTTTTTGCCGATGGTGGTGCGGTGCTTCATCACCCCGTCGTAGTTGCAGGTCACGGTGCCCGCGCCGATATTGGTGAACTCGCCGACATGGGCGTCGCCGAGATAGGTCAGATGGCCGACCTTCACGCCCTCGTCCAGGACCGCGTTCTTGATCTCGACGAAATTGCCGACATGGACATCCTCGGCCAGTTCCGCCCCCGGGCGCAGGCGGGCAAACGGTCCGACGGTCGCGCCCCGCGAGATGTGGCAGCCTTCCAGGTGGCAGAAGCCCTTGATCTCGGCCCCGGTTTCCACGGTCACGCCGGGCCCGAAGATGACGGCCGGGCCGATGGTGGCGTCGCGGCCGATATAGGTGTCGCGGGCGAAGAAGGTGGTTTCGGGCGAGATCAGGGTGACGCCCTCCTCCATCATCTCGGCGCGCTTTGCGGCCTGGAAGGCGGCTTCGGCGGCGGCGAGCTGGGCGCGGGTGTTGATGCCCAAAGTCTCGGCCTCGGGGCAGGTGACGAAGCCCACCGACAGGCCCTCGGCCCGCGCCAGGTCGATGATGTCGGTCAGGTAATATTCGCTGACATTCTCGCGCAAAGGCACGGCGGCGGCGAGGCGCAGCAGGGTCTGGACCTCGGCCGCCACGACGCCGGAGTTGCACAAAGTGATCGCCTTCTGCGCTGGGGTCGCCTGTTTCTCTTCGACGATTGCCAGGAGCCTGTCGCCCTCGGTCAGGAAGCGGCCATAGCCTTTCGGATTGGCGGCCTGAAAGCCCAGGAAGACGATGTCCTGCGGGGCGTCGAGCATCGCCTGCAGCGTCTGCGGCCGGACGAAGGGCGTATCGCCGTACAGCACGATGGCCTTGCCCTCGGCATCGGACAGAAGGGGGGCTGCGACGGCGACGGCATGGGCGGTGCCCTGGGGGGGGTCTTGCAGCGCAGTGACGATCCCCTCGTCGAAGGCATGGGCGGCCTTGGCGACGAGATCGGCGCCATGGCCGGTGACGACGACGGTGCGGGCGGGGTCGAGCGCCTGGCCCGCGGCCAAGGCATGGTCCAGAAGCGGCACGCCCGCCAGCGGGTGCAGCACTTTCGGCAGGTCGGAATTCATGCGGCTGCCCAATCCCGCCGCCAGAACGATCAATGAAACCTGCATCTGCCTCTTTCCTTTGTTTGGAGGAGGTTTTACGCGGGAAGGCGTCAGGGGCCAAGGGGGCGCTTGTCACGCGATGTTACAGGGGCGGGGCTATAGGGGTCTGGTGCCTCGGCGGGCGGAGGAGGGGCGCTGCCCCCGGCTTCGCCTCCCCCGGAGGTATTTGGGCCAAATTGAAAGGCGAAGCGGATGCGGGCGGCAAAACGAGCGGTGGTCTTTGACCTGGATGGAACCTTGGCGGATACGTCGGAGGATCTGCTGGCCGCGGCCAATGCCTGTTTTCTGGGGCTGGGGCTCGGCGCGCCTTTGGGCCCCGCGGATGCGCTGACCGCCTTTGCAGGCGGGCGGGCCATGCTGCGGCTGGGCTTCGAACGGCTGGGGCTGGCGGGGGATGTGGACGGGCAGTATCCCAAGCTTCTGGCGCATTATGCCGAAGGCCTCGACCGGGCGACGGTGCTTTACCCCGGCGCGGTGGCGGCGGTGGAGGCTTTGCTTGCGGCGGGCTTTGTCACCGCCATCTGCACCAACAAGCCCGCGGGCCTGGCCGAAGAGCTGCTGCGGCGGCTGGGCGTGCGCGGGCTTTTCGGCAGCCTGGTCGGCGCCGACACCTTTCCGGTCCGCAAGCCCGACCCCTTGCCCTACCGCGAGGCGGTCAAGCAGGCGGGCGGCGCGGTCTCGCGCTCGATGCTGGTGGGCGATACGGTGACCGACCGCGACACGGGCCGCGCGGCGGGGGTGCCGGTGGTGCTGGTCAGCTTCGGCCCCGAGGGCGAGGGCGTGGCGCGGCTGCAGCCCGATGCGCTCTTGCACCGTTACGCGGATCTGCCCGCCCTTGCGGAGCGGCTGCTTATCTGAGACAAAAGCGGAACATTTACCACGACAGGGGCTTTCCATGACCACCCATTCCGAGGGCGGCGCCGCCGCGGGCGCGTCGGCCATGCCCTCGCGCCGCGCATTCATCTTCGTGCTGATCACCGTGCTTCTGGACATGGTGGGCTTCGGCATCATCATTCCCGTCCTGCCGCAGCTGATCGAGACGGTGGGCCATGTCGACCTGGCCCATGCGGCGGTGATCGGCGGCTGGATGGGGGCGGCCTATTCGGTGGCGCAGTTCCTGTTCGGGCCGCTGATGGGCAACCTGTCGGACCGCTTCGGGCGGCGGCCCCTGCTGCTTTTGGCGGTCTTCGGGCTGGGGGT
>CAMFIX010000158.1 GCA_945952425.1 uncultured Pseudorhodobacter sp.
ATTCCAGCGTGTCGGCATATTCGCCCCAGTAGTTGTTCTGGGTCACCCTCGCGCCATAGCGCAGCGTGTAGAAGATCACGCCGAGGAAGAAGACGAAGGAGGCGAAGCTGAGGAAGGCGCCGTAGGAGCTGATCTTGTTCCAGTAGGCGAAGGCCTCGGGGTAGTCGATGTAGCGGCGCGGCATGCCCTGGCGGCCCAGGAAGTGCTGCGGGAAGAAGGTCAGGTTCGCGCCGATGAACATCATCCAGAAGTGCAGCTTGCCCGCCCATTCCGGATACTGACGGCCCGACATCTTGCCGATCCAGAAGTAGATCCCCGCGAAGATGCCGAAGACGGCACCGAGGCTCATCACATAGTGGAAGTGCGCGATGACGTAGTAGGTGTCGTGATAGAGCCGGTCGACAGGGGCCTGGCTCAGCATGATCCCGGTGACGCCGCCGACGGTGAAGAGGAACAGGAAGCCGAAGGCCCAGAGCATCGGCGTCTTGAACTCGATCGAGCCGCCCCACATCGTCGCGATCCAGGAGAAGATCTTCACGCCGGTCGGCACCGCGATGACCATGGTGGCCAGCATGAAGTAGCTCTGCTGGGTCAGCGACATGCCCACCGTATACATGTGGTGCGCCCAGACGACGAAGCCCAGCACGCCAATCGCCACCATCGCATAGACCATCGGCAGGTAGCCGAAGATCGGCTTCTTGGCGAAGGTCGAGATGACATGGCTGATGATCCCGAAGGCCGGGATGACGATGATGTACACTTCCGGGTGGCCGAAGAACCACAGGATGTGCTGATACAGGATCGGGTCGCCGCCGCCGGCCGGGTCGAAGAAGGTCGTCCCGAAGTTGCGGTCGGTCAGCAGCATGGTGATGGCGCCCGCCAGAACCGGCAGCGACAGAAGGATCAGCCAGCCCGTCACGAAGATCGACCAGGCGAAGAGCGGCACCTTGTGCATCGTCATGCCCGGCGCGCGCATGTTCAGGAAGGTCGTGATGATGTTGATCGAGCCCAGGATCGAGGACGCCCCCGACAGGTGGACGGCGAAGATCGCGAGGTCCATCGCATAGCCGTCTTCCTTGGCCGACAAGGGCGGGTAAAGCACCCAGCCAACGCCCGCGCCATGGCCCCCCTCACCGCCCGGCGCAAAGACCGACAGCACCGCCAGCGTGGCGCCCGAGACATAGAGCCAGTAGCTCAGATTGTTCATCCGCGGGAAGGCCATGTCCGGCGCACCGATGTGGAGCGGCATGAAATAATTGCCGAAACCGCCGAAAAGCGCCGGGATGACCACGAAGAACATCATCAGCACGCCATGGCCGGTGATGATCGTGTTCCACAGGTGGCCGTCGGGCGAACAGGGCTGGCTGGGATCGGCGATCAGACGCATCCCCTCGGCGCACATGTATTGCACGCCGGGGTTCATCAGCTCCATCCGCATGTAGACGGTGAAGATCACCGAGACAAAGCCGACGAGCCCGCCGGTGAACAGATAGAGAATCCCGATATCCTTGTGGTTCGTCGACATGAACCAGCGGGTGAAGAACCCTTTCTGCTCATGCCCGTGGCCATGGATGGCTGCGTCGGCCATTGGCGTCTCCCGTTTTGGCCTTTTCGGCCGTTCTGTTGTCCTTGCCGGAGCAGAGTCCCTCCCCGCGCCGCATGACAAGCGTTCTAGTGCGCGCGCCGCCATTGGGCAATGGTCAAAAACCCGTGGGGGGCTTGAAAAGATGGGGGTTTCGACAGGCGTCGCCCCGGCGCGCGCCCGTGTCGGTGCATCAAGCTGTTTCCAGGATGGAAACGCCGAAACCGCTGTGACGCTTTGACTTTGCGGCAGAAAGATGGTCGGATCACGAAAAGTTTTAGGCAATGGCCGCGGTGGGGTGCCGCGACCCGTTTGCGCGAAGGGAGTTGGGTATGGGACTGAATTTGACGCTGACCGGGGGCAACGATCTGTTCCCCTCGACCGCGCTGAACCTCGACGGGAACGACCGGATCGACGGCGGGGCGGGGCATGACACGATCTATGGCGGCAACGGGCGCGACACGCTGATCGGGGGCGAGGGCAACGACGTGCTCTGGGGCGGCGGGGGCGACGACCTCTTCGATGCGACCCAGGGCCAGGACACGGTCTGGTGCGGCAGCGGCAACGACACGGTCTGGGTCGATCTGGACCTCGCAGCGCCCGCGCCCTTGCCCGAGCTGCACGGCGGCACCGGCTTTGACACGCTGGATCTTTTGGTGAAGGGCAGTTTCGGCGCTCCGGTGACGGTGACCAAGCTGGCCAATGGCTTCATCCTGAACATGGGCACGCAGCAATACCGCGCCGATGGGTTCGAAAAGCTGAGCCTGACTGTCCAGAACGTGAATTTCACCGGCGGGTCGGAGGTCGACGAGCTGTGGCTGCGCGCGGGGGTCAACCGGGTGGACCTGGGGGCGGGCGACGACATGGTCTCGCTGGACACGGCCACGCCGGGCCGCTTTACCGGCGACACGCTTTCGGGCGGCGAGGGGACCGACACGCTGCAGCTGGAGTTCAGCCATGCGACCTCGGGCATCGGGGTGTCTTTGGACGGGGTGATCACGCTCGGCGGGGGCACCAGCCGCTTTTCCGGGTTCGAGGTGCTGAACATTTGGGGCACCGAACACGCCGACCGCATCGACCTGGCCCTGACCACGATGACCGTGCAGGTGATCGAGGCCGAGAGCAAGCCGGGGGATTCCGACCTGATCCGCACCGGCAGCGGCAATGACTGGCTGGAGGGCGGGTCGGGCCGCGACACGATCTCGGCCGGGGCAGGGGCCGACACGATCATGGGCGGCTCGGGGATGGACCTTTTGACCGGGGGGGCGGGGGCGGATTGGTTCGTCTATACCAAGGCCAGCCAGTCGGCATACTTCGCCTATGACACGATCACCGATTTCCGCGCCCATGCTCTGGGAGGCGAGGCCGATACGATCGACCTATCCAGCATCAGCAAGGCGCTGGGGATCACGGAGTGGACCTGGATGGGGCAGGGCGCCTTCACCGCGGCGCACCAGGTGCGGGCCGTGGCGCGCGATGGCGCGGTCTGGGTCGAGGTCAACACCGAAGGCCCCGGCGCGCCCGAAATGGCGATCAAGCTGGCCGGGCTGACCGATCCGACGCTGATCGGCACGGCCGATTTCTGGATCTGAGCCCGAAGGTCAAAGCGGGGCGCGCGGTCGGGGGATTACGCGCGCGCTGCAAAACGAAGGCCGGGCCAAATGGTCCGGCCTTCGGATGTCAGGCCCTTACTGCGCCGGGGCGACCGAGGCGAGATAGGCCGCCACATCCTCGCCCCCGGTGGCGAGCTTGAAGGTCATCTTCGACTTCAGCGAGGTGTCGCCGGTCTTGTCTTCCAGCCACTTGGACGGGTCCACGACATAGGCCGCGATCTCGGCCTCGTCCCATTTGGTGCCATCGGCCCCGGCCTTGATCGTGCCGTCGCCATATTTGAAATCGGGCGCCGTGCCGATCTGGCGGCCGATGACGCCGTAAAGGTTCGGGCCGATCTTGCCGCCCTTCACCACCGCCGTGCCATCGGGCGCAGTGATCGAATGGCAGGACTTGCACTTGTTGAAGACCGCTTCGCCGGCCTTGGCGTCGCCAGCCAGGACCGGCGCGGCGGAAAGGGCCGCCAGTGCAAAGGAAAGGCTGAGGAGGGTGAGTTTGGACATGGGGCAATCCCTGGCTTTGAGTCTGACTGGGCGCGGTGCGCAAGAGTTTAGCGCCGCGGGGGGCCGCTCACAATCGGAAAGGCCATTTCAGATGTCGCAATGCGTTTTTGTCGCAGGGCCGAAGTGCTTGGGGAATTCGGCCAGGAGGGCGGCATCGAGGTCGGCCAAGGTCACCGGCAGGCCGAGATCGACGAGGCTCGTCACCCCATGCTCGCGGATGCCGCAGGGCACGATGCCGCCGAAATGCGTCAGGTCCGGCTCGACATTGATCGAGATGCCATGGAACGAGACCCAGCGCCGCAGACGGATGCCGATGGCGGCGATCTTGTCCTCGCGGCCCGGTCTCGCGACCCAGACGCCGACGCGCCCCGCCCGGCGCTCTCCCTTCACGTTGAACTGGGCGAGCGTGCCGATCACCCAATCTTCCAGCGCGCAGACGAATCGCCGCACGTCGCGGCCGTGGCGGTTGAGGTCGAGCATCACATAGACCACCCGCTGCCCCGGTCCGTGATAGGTATATTGCCCGCCGCGCCCGGCCGGAAAGACCGGGAAACGGTCGGGATCGACCAGGTCTTCGGGCTTGGCCGAGGTGCCGACGGTGTAAAGGGGCGGATGTTCCAGGAACCACAAAGCCTCGGGCGCCTCGCCCTTGGCGATGGCCTCGGCCCGGGCCTCCATCGCGGCGAGCGTCTGCGCGTAAGGCGCAAGGCCGGGGATATGGGTGATCTCGGGAAGGGTCTGGGCCATGGCCGAAACATAAGCGCGCGGGCGGAAAGGAAAAGGGTGAAAAAGCCCCTTTTCATCGGCGGAAGACCTCGCTATGAAGCCCCCACCTGAGCCGGATCGTGCGGATGTGGCGGAATTGGTAGACGCGCAGCGTTGAGGTCGCTGTTCCTTAACCGGAGTGAAAGTTCGAGTCTTTTCATCCGCACCAATCCTGGCTCAGGCAGATCGCCCCCCCTCCCGGACATGGCAGAAAACGACGGACGCGCCCCTGGATCAGCGGGCGCTTTTCGCATTCGACCCCGGCGAAACGCCCTTCGCATCCCGCCCATAAAAACGGCATTCTCGCCTTGGCGCGACCCTTGGACCTTCGGAGGCGACAGAATCGCCAGCTGTGTCGAGAGTGATTCTCAGGGCAGATTTCGCCCTCCACAGGAAACTTCGCAAAACTCTTGGTGAAAAAGGCGACGTTTCTGACCCAATTGCGGCGCAAAATCCCCTTTTTTCGGCGTTTTCTTCGCTCATCCTTGACCGAGACAGAAGTGAATTGCACAGAAAGCCACCATCGGCTTAAGTCGCAATCTAACGGGACCGAAAACAGGCCCGACCGGGGAGACGTGAACGCATGACCAGCCCGCAAGAGGCTTTCGTCGCCTTTGACCATGTCCAGAAAAGCTATGACGGCGTCAGCCTCGTGGTGAAGGATCTGAACCTCTTCATCGGGAAGGGCGAGTTCCTGACCATGCTCGGGCCGTCGGGCTCGGGCAAGACGACGACGCTGATGATGCTGGCGGGGTTCGAGACCGCGACCCATGGCGAGATCCGGCTGGACGGGGTCAACATCAACCTGGTGCCGCCCCACAAGCGCGGCATCGGCATGGTGTTTCAGAACTACGCGCTTTTCCCGCATATGACGGTGGGCGAGAACCTGTCCTTCCCGCTGGAAGTGCGCGGCATGGACAAATCCACGCGCGAGACCAAGGTCAAGCGCGCGCTGGACATGGTGCAGATGTACAGCTTCATCAACCGCCGCCCCGCGCAGCTGTCGGGCGGCCAGCAGCAGCGGATCGCCTTGGCCCGCGCCCTGGTCTTCGATCCCAAGCTGGTCTTGATGGACGAACCGCTCGGCGCCTTGGACAAGCAGCTGCGCGAGCATATGCAGTTCGAAATCAAGCACCTGCATGAATCCCTCGGTATCACGGTCGTCTACGTGACCCACGACCAGGGCGAGGCGCTGACCATGTCCGACCGCGTCGCCGTCTTCAACGACGGGCGCATCCAGCAGCTGGCCACCCCGTCCGACCTTTACGAACGCCCCGAGAACTCTTTCGTCGCGGGCTTCATCGGCGAGAACAACAAGCTGGCCGGCACCGTCGAAGAGATCGGCGGCGGCCGTTGCACCGTGCGCCTGGCGACCGGCGAGGTGATCGACGCGACCCCGGTGAACGTGACGGCCAAGGGGCAGAAGACGCTGGTCTCGATCCGCCCCGAGCGCGTGGAATACAAGCCCGAAAGCTTCCCCGCCGGTGCCCATGTGCTGGACGCCGAAGTGCTGGAATTCATCTATATGGGCGACCTCTTCCGCACCCGGCTGAAAGTCGCAGGGTCCGAGGATTTCGTCATCAAGTCGCGCAACACGATGGGCCAGCGCGTGCTGAAGCCCGGCGAAAAGATCAAGGTCGGCTGGCATCCCCAGGATGCCCGTGCGCTCGACCTCTGAGAAGAACCCGGATGAACCGGGGCAGATAACAAAGTTCAACGAGACAAAAACTCAACACGGAGAGACGGATGAAAAAGTTCCTCGTTCTGACCACGGCGCTCTGCGGCTTTGCCTTTGCCGCGCAGGCCGATGTGACGGTCATGTCCTGGGGCGGCGCCTATGGCGCGGCCCAGACCGAAGGCCACCTGAAGCCCTTCACCGCCGAAACCGGCATCGGCGCCACGATGGTGGATGCCGACAACCCCGCCACGCCGATCAAGGCGATGGTCGAGGCCGGCAACGTGACGGTCGATGTCGCCTCGGTCGAATATGCCGATGCGATCCGGCTTTGCGACGAAGGCGTGCTGGAGCCGATCGACATGGCCTCCTTGCCCGCGGGCGACGACGGCACCCCGGCCAAGGATGACTTCATCCCCGGCGCCGTGACCGATTGCGGCGTCTCGACCGACGTCTGGGCCACGATCTTCGCCTATGACACGACCAAGTTCAAAGACGGCCCGAAGACCGCGGCCGATTTCTTCGACCTGACCAAGTTCCCGGGCAAGCGCGGCCTGCACAAGGGCGCCAAGGCGGTCCTGGAATTCGCGCTGATGGCCGATGGCGTGGCCCCGGCCGATGTCTACAAGACGCTCGGCACGCCCGAGGGCGTGGACCGCGCCTTCAAGAAGCTGGACACGATCAAGAAAGACGTCGTCTGGTGGGAAGCCGGGAGCCAGGCGCCGCAGCTGCTGGCCGATGGCGAAGTGGCGATGACCTCGGCCTACAAC
>CAMFIX010000159.1 GCA_945952425.1 uncultured Pseudorhodobacter sp.
GTGCTGGATATCTCGGGCACGGAACTGCGCCGCCGCCTGCGCGAGGGACTGGATATCCCGGCCTGGTTCTCCTTCCCCGAGGTGGTGACCCAACTCCGCCGCACCTCGCCGCCGCGCGACAAGCAGGGCTTCACCGTCTTCTTCACCGGCTTCTCGGGTTCGGGCAAATCCACCATCGCCAATGCGCTGATGGTCAAGCTGATGGAGATGGGCGGGCGTCCCGTCACTCTGTTGGACGGCGACGTGGTGCGCAAGCACCTGTCCTCGGAACTGGGCTTCTCGAAAGAGCACCGCGACATCAACATCCGCCGCATCGGCTATGTGGCGAGCGAGATCACCAAGAACGGCGGCGTGGCGATCTGCGCCCCCATCGCGCCCTATACCGCGACCCGCCGCGCCGTGCGCGAGATGATCGAGGCCTATGGCGCCTTCGTCGAAGTGCATGTGGCGACGACGATCGAGGAATGCGAAAAGCGCGACCGCAAGGGGCTCTACAAGCTGGCCCGCGAGGGCAAGATCAAGGAGTTCACCGGCATCTCCGACCCTTACGAGGCGCCGACCAAGGCCGAGCTGGTGCTGGACACCGCCGGGGTGGATGTCGACCATTGCGCGCATCAGGTGATCCTGAAGCTGGAGTCGATGGGCCTGATCAAGGGCTAAGTCCCGATTTTTCGTGCGAAAAATCAAGCGCCGCCTGAAAGGGCGGCGTTTTGCATCGGGGGGGTGATGGAGATCCTGGCGATTTCGGGCAGCTTGCGGACCGGCTCGACCAACAGCGCCCTGCTGCAGGCCTTTGCGGCCCTGGCGCCTGCGGGATGCCGGGTGCGCTTTGACCCCAGGCTGATCGACCTGCCGGCCTATTCTCCCGACCGCGACGTGGCGCCCCCTCCAGGGGTTCTGGCCTTCGCCGCCCAGGTCGCGGCGGCGGATGCGCTGGTCGTGGCGGTGCCGGAATATGTCCACGCCTTGCCCGGCGCCTTCAAGAACGCGCTGGACTGGCTGGTGCCGCGGCCCGAGCTGATCGGAAAGCCCATCGCCATCCTGCATGCCTCGCAGCGCGGCGATGACATGCTGGCCGATCTGCGCCGGGTTCTGGCCACGGTCTCCGACCGCTTCGCGCCGGAGATTTTCGCGCGTTTCGCCTTGGGCAAAGCGCGCCCCGAGGAGATCGCGGCCCGTTTTGCCCAGGCAGGAGAGGACCGCGACAAGCTCGAACATTTCTGGCGCGCGCTGGTCGAAACCCTGACCCAAGCCGCCTGAGCGCCCGATTTTTCGCCGAAAAATCGCGCCACCGGGGAATCTCGGGCGGCGTTTCGCTTCCGCGCTCAAACCATTGCGCCGATGGCCACTGACAGAAGCAGCACAATCGACCCGGCGCCAGCCCAAGCCAGCTTCCGCGAACCAAGCTCCCACTCGGCGCAAAAGACGATTGTGAAAGCCAGCCCCCAGCCCAAGGCCAGGGCAAAGGGTGGATGGAATGGCGTCGTCAAGGCGACCAAGGCAATCGGCACACCAGCGAAAGCGATGATCCGGCACAGGTTGCGCAGGACCGCAGGGTGGGGGCGCTCGGGCGTCCCATAGATAGCCAAGCCAAGACCTGAAACGATGGCCTCAAGGACGGCCTCGCCCATGCCTCAGTGCACGCTCACCGGCGCCATGTCGTGTTCCCTTGCCAGGGCAAAGGCCAGCTGGCGGTCGGCGACCAGGGCCAGGCGCTCGCCGCTGGCGCGGTGGACCGAGTAGATCGTCGTCAACCCCTCGACCTGTTCCTGCACCTCGTCGGGCAGGTCGGCGACGGCGACGGGGCGGACATAGACGATGGCGCCTTTGGAAGGCAGGGCGTTGAAGGGTTTGTCCATCTGGTCCTCCTATTTGCGACCGATGCGGATGGTTTGCACGACGGTTTCGGGCGCTTGCCGACGCAGGTCGATGTGCAAGAGCCCGTGTTCCAGGTTGGCCCCCGCGACCTCGACCCCGTCGGCCAGCACGAAGCTGCGCTGGAAGGCGCGGGCGGCGATGCCACGGTGCAGATAGACGCGGTCGGCCCCGTCGTCGCCCTGGCGGCCGCGGATCACCAGCTGGCGGTCCTCGACCGTGATCTGCAGATCCTCGTCGCGAAATCCCGCCACGGCCAGCGTGATGCGATAGGTGTTGTCCGAGGTGGCCTCGATGTTGAACGGAGGATAGCCCTCGTTCGCGGTCTTGGCGGTGCGTTCGACCAGCCGTTCCAGCTGTTCGAAGCCCAGAAGATAGGGATGGGCCGTGAAAGTCAGTTTCGTCATGCGCGGTGTCCTATGGCAGCGACATCGGGGACCGGGCCCGAAAGGCACCCGGATAAGGGAAATATGGGGCGGGTTTCGGCGCTCTGCAAGGGTCTCGGCCCCCTTGCAAAATCTTGCCCAAAGGGGGGCGAATCGTTGTATGATGGGCCCGACCAAAGCCCGATCAGAAGGCCATCGCCATGAATGCCCAGAACGCCCTGACCTATGAAGAGATGCTGCGCATCAAGCTGGAGGTCTTGCGGCGCGAACATCGCGACCTGGATGAGGCGATCCATGTGCTGGAAACCGCGGGGCGGCCCGATCCCTTGACCCTGCGCCGGTTGAAAAAGCAGAAACTGGCGCTGAAGGACCAGATCGTGAAGCTGGAGGACCAGCTGATCCCCGACATCATCGCCTGACGGTTGCCCTTGCGCCCCTTTCCGGCTATCGCGCCTTCAAACGGAGGTGAAGATGCCTGAAGTTGCCATCATCATGGGCAGCCAGTCCGACTGGGCCACCATGAAGGAAGCCGCCCTCATCCTCGACGAGCTGGGCGTGCCCTACGAGGCCAAGATCGTCTCGGCCCACCGCACGCCCGACCGGCTGTGGAGCTTTGGCAAGAGTGCCGTCGAACGCGGCTTGAAGGTGATTATCGCGGGCGCCGGGGGGGCAGCGCATCTGCCGGGCATGATGGCCTCGAAAACCCGGGTGCCGGTGATCGGCGTGCCGGTGCAGACCAAGGCCTTGTCCGGCATCGACAGTCTTTATTCCATCCTGCAGATGCCCAAGGGCTTTCCGGTCGCCACCATGGCCATCGGCGCCGCCGGGGCCGCCAATGCCGGGCTGATGGCGGCGGGCATTCTTGCCACCTCCGACCCCGCGCTGGCCGCGCGCCTGGACGCCTGGCGGGCGGCCTTGTCGGCCTCGATTCCGGAGGAGCCTACGGATGAGTGAACTTTCCCAGGGCGCAGTCATCGGCATTCTCGGCGGCGGGCAGCTCGGCCGGATGCTTTCGGTCGCGGCCTCTCGCCTGGGCTATCGCACCCATATCTTCGAGCCCGGCGCCAATCCGCCCGCGGGCCATGTCGCCGATGCGGTGACGACGGCGCCCTATACCGACGAGGCCGCGCTGCGGGCCTTTGCCGCGGCGGTCGATGTCATCACCTATGAGTTCGAGAACGTGCCGACCTCGGCGCTGGACCTGCTAGAGAGCCTGAGGCCGATCCGCCCGAACCGCCGCGCCTTGGCGACCAGCCAGGTCCGCATCCTCGAGAAGGATTTCCTGAACTCCCTCGGCATCGCGACGGCGCCTTATGCCAGCGTGACCGATGCGGCCTCGCTGCAAGCCGCCATCGCGCAGATCGGCCTGCCCGCGATCCTGAAGACGACGCGGATGGGCTATGACGGCAAGGGCCAGGCGCGGATCATGACGGCCTCCGACGCCCCCGAGGCGCTGGCCGCCATGGCGGGGGCGCCTGCGGTGCTGGAGGGCTTCATCGCCTTCAGCCACGAGGTTTCGGTCATCGCGGCCCGGGGTCTGGACGGTTCGGTCGCCTGTTTCGACCCCGGCGAGAATGTCCATGCCGAGGGCATCCTGCGCACCACGACCGTGCCCGCCAAGCTGACCCCCGGTCAGCGGTCCGATGCCGTGCTGATCGCTGCCCGCATCCTGAATGCGCTGGATTACGTCGGCGTTCTGGGGGTGGAGCTGTTCGTCACCCCGCAGGGCCTGATCTGCAACGAGATCGCGCCGCGGGTGCATAACTCCGGCCACTGGACGCAGAACGGCTGTGCGGTGGATCAGTTCGAGCAGCATATCCGCGCGGTGGCGGGGCTGCCCTTGGGCGATGGCTCACGGCATTCGGATGTCGTGATGCAGAACCTGATCGGCGACGATGTGCTGCAGGTGCCCGCGATCCTGAAAGAGCGCCACGCCGCCCTGCATCTTTACGGCAAGGGCGCCCCGCGTCCCGGCCGCAAGATGGGCCATGTCAACCGGGTGAAGTAGGGCGGGATTGATCCCGCCCTCCCTCAGGGCCGCGGCTTCAGCAGCTGCTTCAACGCCTCGCCCCATTTCAGCGCCGGAGAGAACTGGCCGGTCTGCAGATAGGTCATCACCTGCACGATGACTTCCGGCGAGTTCATCAGGAAGGTGTGGCTGACCGGCAAGGTCAGATGCGCCCGCATCCCCTGCACCCTTGTCGAGGCGACCGAGACCTTACCGTCGTCCGGCCCCGGAATCAGCCGCGACAGGATCGGGTTCAAGGACCGCGTGCCCGCGATCACGCCCAGGTCGAAATCGACCGGCGGCAGGCTGCGCGGACCCTCGGGCCCGGTGCCGAGCTCGGCCCCCGCAGGCCCGTTCACCCATTTGAAGATCGCCCAATCCGACAGCGCATCCACCACCTCCGACCCCTGGTTCGGCGGCGCCAGCATCACCACCCGCCCCATCGCAGCGGGCCGATGGTCGCGCAGCCAGATGCGCAACAGGATGCCCCCCATCGAATGCGTCACGAAATGCACCCGCCCCGGCGGACATTCCGCCACGCGGTCGCCCACCATGGCGGCCAGATCGGCAATGCTCGCCTCGGTCGAGGGATAGCTTTCGTTCACCACATGATAGCCCTGCGCCCGCAAGGCCGCATCCATCAGCAACAGCGACGCCTCGGTCCGCGCCAGCCCATGCAGCAGGACCACGCAATCGCCGCGCGCGGGCAGGGGGCCAAGCGCGGCCAGGGCGGCCAGGAACAGGGCGGAGGAGCGGCGCATTCAGGTCTCCGGCGTGTCGGTATCGGGGGCGCCCTCGGCCAGCTGCCTCCGGGCCAGCGCGGCCAGCTCGACATAGCGGGCGCGGAACTCGGCGATGGTGCGCTCGTCCAGCTCTTCCAGCGCCATCAGCGCGTTATGCGCGCCCTGCGTCACCCGGATCAGCTCGTCCAGCTTGATCTGGATGGCTTCCGTGTCGCGGTTCTGGGTGTTCTGGATCAGGAAGACCATCAGGAAAGTGACGATGGTCGTCCCGGTGTTGATGACCAGCTGCCAGGTGTCGGAAAAGGCGAAGAGCGGGCCGGAGATCAGCCAGATCACGATCACGAGGCAGGCAAGCAGGAAGGTGGCCGAGCGGCCGGTGTAATGGGCGACCCGTTTGGCGAGATTGGCATAGCCTGCGAACATGGGCATCCTCTGCATCCTGTCGCGCGGAGGATGCGCCGCCTGTCGCGCCCCGTCCACTGGAATGCACATCTCTTTTGCGTGGCCGCACCCCGGGCCTGCTTGCCCCATCGGCGGATTTCCGCTATCGGAGAAGGGCCGGGATGGTCCCGGTATTCTCAGGGCGGGGTGCAATTCCCCACCGGCGGTTATAGCCCGCGAGCGCCCAGCAATGGGGTCAGCAGATCCGGTGGAACTCCGGGGCCGACGGTATAGTCCGGATGAAAGAGAATGAGCGTCGGGCCCGTTTGGCGGGCCTGTCTTCTCATGATCTCCCTGGGTCACAGGTGGTCGGAAAGGAGACAACCAATGACTCAGACGAACGCGCTCAAAGGGGCGGCTTTCATGGTGCTGGCAGGCATCTGCTTCGCGGCCGCCAATGCCATCACCTATCACATCACGGCGCCGGGCGACTGGGGCGGGTTGGGGTTCAAGGCGCAGTCCGACACGTTCTGGCAATATGCCATCGCGACGGTCTTCTCGCTGCCCCTGGTGCTGCGGCACGGGATTTCGGCGCTGAAGACGCGGCGCCCGGTGCTGCATGGCGTGCGGGTGATCCTTTCGGCGCTTGGCGTGCAGGCCTTCGTGCTGGCCGTCGCCGCGCAGACGCCGATCTGGCAGGTGATCGCCCTGGTGATGACCTCGCCGATCTTCGTGCTGATCGGCGCCGCGCTCTTCCTGGGCGAGACGGTCAGCGCCCCGCGCTGGATCGCGGCGGCGATCGGGCTCGCGGGGGCCACGATCGTCTCGGGCCTTTGGACGACGGGCTTGACGGCGGCGATGATCTATCCGGTGGCCGCGGCGGTGCTCTGGGCGGCCTCGTCGCTGTTGACCAAGGTTCTGACCCGGACGGAAAGCGCGCCTTCGATCACGCTCTGGCTTCTGGTGCTGCTGACGCCGATCAACGCCGGGCTCTCGCTGCAGGCCGGGTTCGAACTGCCCTCCGCACCGATCTGGGCCTGGCTCCTGACCGGCGGGCTGATCATGATGGCCGCGCAATACCTGCTGACCTGGAGCTATGCCGCGGCCGATGCGGCTTTCGTGCAGCCTTTCGACGATCTGAAGCTGATTTCGAACATCCTGATCTATGGCCTGGTCTTCGGCTATTGGCCCGAGGGCAACATCTGGGGCGGGGTGGCGCTGATCCTCTGCGGCACGCTTTACTTGCTCTACAGCGGGCGCAAGGTCGATCTCGCCCGGACCCAGGCCGCGTAACGGCTTGCCGAACGGGCCTGCCGCCCGTGTCGAGACACACGCTTGCCACAGAGGCCGCCGGCGATGCCCGGCGGCCTCTGGACATTTCTACGCGCAGGCCCGAGGCTTTGGCCATGGCTATCAAGCGTTTCCCCCGTCTCGCCGTGCGTGCGCTGATCCTGCACGAGGATCGCCTCTTGCTC
>CAMFIX010000160.1 GCA_945952425.1 uncultured Pseudorhodobacter sp.
TCCGTATATTGCGTGCCCGTCAGCTCGCCCGCCTCGATCGAGGCCAGCGCGTCCTTCTCGCCGTCGTTGCCGAAGATGACCAGCTTGCCCAGCAGCCCCTTCTCCTTGGCCACATCCACGGCCCCCAAGGCCATCGAGTCATTGACGCCGTATACCCCGCCCAAGTCGGGCGTCGCAGCAAGGATCGTGTTCAGCACGTCCTGCGCCTTCTTGCGGTCCCAGTCGGCGACCTGGTCGGCGACGACCTGGATGTCGGGGTGGTGCTTCTTCAGCCCGTCCATGAACCCATTGGTGCGCTGGTCGCGGATGATGATCCCGGGCGGCGCGTTCAGGATCGCGACCTTGCCCTTGCCGCCCATGGCGTCGCCCATGACCTTGGCGATCTCCATCGCGCCGAAATAGTGGTTCATCTCGACATGGGCCGCATGAGGCTCGGTCGCGTCGATGTTCAGCGTGATGACCGCGATCCCCGCGCGCTTGGCCTTGGCGATGGAGGGCGCCAGCGCCACCGAGTCGATGGGTTGCAGGAAGATCACCTTGGTCCCGTCGTTGATCAGCGTATCCATCAGGCTGACCTGGACCTCGACCTTGCCCTGGCCGTCGAGCAGCTGGTAATCGACGACCTGTTGCGTCCCCAGAACCTCGGAAATCCCCTGGCTCCAGGCGGCGGGAACGGTGTGGGGCATCCACTGGATGAAGGCCATCTTGATGCGCGCGGCGTCTTCGGCCTGGGCGCGGGCGAGGATGGGCGCCCCGGTCTTGGGGTCGGTGCCCATCAGCCCCAGCGAGGCGCCCGCCAGGGCGGCAGGGGCCAGGGTCAGGGCCTTGAGCAACCCGCGGCGGCCTTGGGTCGGTTGGTCTTCCTTGGTCATGTCTTGCTCCTCCCAGAACGGTTCTTGCCGGATCAGTTGCGCCAGATGCGACCGGCTCCGCATACGGCAGTAAAGACGGCGTAGACCGAGGACGACGCCGTGATGAAAAGACGGTTGCCCTTGGGGCCGCCGAAGCAAAGGTTGGCGACCGGCTCGGGCAGGTTCAGGATGCCAAGGGGGGTGCCATTGGGGGCGAAGACCTCGACGCCCCGGGCCGAGCTGACCCAGAGGTTGCCGAATTCATCCACCCGCAGGCCATCGGGGACGCCCTGCGAGACCTCGATGAGGGGCGCGCCGCCGGTGACCGCCCCCCCGGGCCCGATGTCGAAGGCCATGACATGGCGGTGGCCCGTCTCGTCATGCGAGGCCGAGCTGTCGGCGACGTAAAGCCGCTCGCCCCCCGGCGAGAAGGCCAGCCCGTTCGGCTTGACCATCGAGGTGATACGGGGCTGAACCTCCCCCGTCGCGGGGTCGATGCGGTAGACGTAGCAGCCCGCCTGTTCCGGCACCGCCCGGCGGCCCTCGTAGGCCGACAGAATCCCATAGGTCGGATCGGTGAACCAGACCGCGCCATCCGCGGCCACCACCACATCATTCGGCGCATTCAGCGGCTTGCCGGCATGGGCCTCGGCCAGAACCTCGCGCCGCCCGGCGTGGTCGAAGCGCACGACGGAGCGCGTCAGATGCTCGCAGACGATGCGGCGGCCTTGGCCGTCCATCGTCTGGCCGTTGGCGTAGTGGCTGTCGTGGCTGAAGACGCGGGTGCCCAGGTCCGGCACCCATTGCCAGGTGCGGTTCGCCGGAATGTCGGACCACAGCAGGAACTCGCCAGCCGCATTCCAGACCGGCCCCTCGGCCCAGAGATGCCCGGTCGAAATCCGCTCCAGCCGCGCAATCGGCAGGATCAGGTCGCGCATCCGCGCATCGAGGATCGTCACGTCCTGAGCCAAATCCATCCCTCCACCCATGCGCCCAGTCTGCGCCACGGGGCGGGCCGCGTCAGGGGCGAAACCCGGGAAAGACTTGCGGGAACCCGCAAGCCCCGCCGCCAACTCCGCGCTTTCGCTGCGCAGAAAATCTGCGACACTCCGACGATGGAGCGAGAATTTCGGCCCATCGACATGCCGCAGATCGCCGCGATCCTGACCTCGATCGCGGGGCAGCTGAACTTTCGCGCCGTGATCCGCGCGGCCTCGACCGAGATTGCCGGGCACCTGCCGCATGACCACCTGGATGTCGCGCTGATCTCGCCCGATGGCCAGGCGGTGACGGCCTGGGAGACGGGGCTGCACACCGAATGGGATGCCGAGACGACGGCCACCAAGGCGGTGGATGTCAGCCCGATCCGCGACCTCTTCCGCGGCCGGGTGGATCACATCATCACCGGCGACGCCCAGGCCGACCCGCGCTTTCACTTCGAAGGCGCCTTTTCGACGCCGATCTTCGCGGTGGGCCTGCGAAGCCGCCTGCATGTGCCCCTGAAGGTCGAGGGCCGGGTGGTCGGCGCGCTGTCTTTCTCGACCCAGGACCGCGACAGCTACCGGCCCGAGGATATCGGCAATGCGCGCATCGTGGCGGATATCCTGTCGGGCTATCTTTACGCCCTGCAGCAGGGCGAGCTGGCCCGTCAAAGCGCCGTCCAGCAGGCCGAGACCGAGGCCCGGGCCGAAGGGCTGCGGCTGGGCGCCCGCCAGCTGGCCGAGGCCTTGGAAGAGGCACGGCGGTCGATCGGCATGGACCTGCACGACCAGACCGTCGCCGACCTCTCGCGCATCGCCCGCAACATCCGGCGGCTGGCCGATGGCGGCGGCGCCAAGGGGCCCGACCTCGACGCGCTGGAGGACGACATCGCCCATTGCCTGCGCGAGCTGCGGGTCATCGTGGACGACGCCCGCCCCTCGGTGCTGGAGCTCTTCGGCTTTGCCGCCGCGGTCGAGGCGCTGATGAGCCGCAATGCCTCGCAGCCGGTCGATTGGCAGGTGGTGGACGACAGCGGCGGGCTGGTGGATCGGCTGCCCGCCCATACCCAGGTCGCGCTTTACCGCATCGTGCAAGAGGCGCTGAACAACGCCTTCCGCCATTCGGGTGCGGCGCAGATCGCGGTCAGGATCGCGGCCAAGGGGGCAATGGTGACGATCCGGGTGCAGGACGACGGCAGCGGGGTTTCGACCGACCAGCGCCGCGCCTCGGGCCTTGTGAACATGCGCACCCGGGCCGCGCTGATCGAGGCGGGCTTCCGCCTGAAGTCCGGCCCGAAAGGCACCGAGGTCAAGCTGGAGATCGAAAGCCCATGAGCATCTTCCTGATCGCCGAGGACGACCCCCTGCACCGCGGCTTCCTGCGCGAGGTGATCGGGCAATGCGACCTCGGCGATTGCCGGATGGTCGAGGTGGACAATGGCGAGGACGCGATCCGCGAGGTCGAGGGGCAGGAGGCGCGGGGGGTGATCCTGGACCTGCAGATGCCGCGCCAGACCGGGGTGCAGGTGGCGCGCTGGATCTGGGGCAGGGCGCCCGCGACGCCGATCCTCTTCTGGTCGAACTATGCGGATGAGGCCTATGTGCGCGGCATCTCGCGCATCGTGCCGACGAACACGCCCTATGGCTATCTCTTGAAATCGGCCTCGCGCGACCGGCTGACGCGGGCGATCCAATGCGTTTTCGTCGATGGCCAGAACCTGATCGACCGCGAGGTCCGCACGGTGCAAGAGCGCCGCATGGGCCGGATGACGGCGCTGACGGAAACCGAATACGAGGTGCTTCTGGACATCGCCATCGGCCTGACCGACCACGCCATCGCTGCGCGGCGAAGGATCTCGCTGCGGTCGGTCCAGGGGCGGTTGCAGCAGCTTTACCTGAAACTGGGGCTGGACGAGCGGCCCCAGCCGGGCAGCGCGCCGGCCGTCTTCAACTCGCGCGGGCGGGCAGTGGCGGTGGCGCTGATGCGGCGGCTGATCAACGGGCGGACGGTGGAAATCGCCGAAAGCGAATATGCCGAGGAGGTCCGGGGGCGGGTCTAGCCCCGGGTCGAGCGCAGCAGCGTCTGCCGGGCCGAGGCGAGATGCGCCTTGCACGCGGCCTCGACCCGTGCCGGATCGCGGGCCATCAGCGCCTCGATATAGGTCAGGTGTTCGGCCAGCGCCGCGGCATTTCGCGCGGCCTCGTCGGATTTGTTCCACTGGTAATGATAGTGGAAAATCAGGGTGATGATGTCGAAGAAATCCTCGATGAAGCGGTTGGGATGGGCCGCGTTCACCAGCCGGTGAAAGGCGCTGTCGAGGTCGGGGAAGAGCCGGTAATCCACCTCGATCCGCCCCATCAGCGCCAGGTGATCGGCGCGCATCGCGTCCAGGGCCTCCCAGACCGGGTGGCCCTCGGGCAGGGCGGCGAACAGCCGGGCGGAGCGGAGTTCGAACATCTCGCGGATTTCGAAAAGCTCGATGGCGAAGCGCGCGGTGAAGCCCTTGAAGACCCAGCCGCCATTCGGCCTTTTGTCGATCAGGCCGACGCGCTGGAAGCGGTTCAGGAACTCGCGCACCATGGTCGTGGCGACGCCGAAGCGGCGGGCCAGGTCCAGCTCGTTCAGGAAAGTGCCCGGCCGCGCGTTGCCGTGCAGCACGAACGACAGGAAGGCCTCTTCGAAGCGCTTGGACTGCGGGATGGTCTCGGTCGGACCATAGCGGGGCGCCTCGTGCGGGGGGCGCAGGAGCCGCTTGTCGGCCGAGATCAGCCCGGCCTCGGCCAGCGCCCGCAAGACCTTGCGCACCGTCGTCCGGCTGACGTCCAGCGCCAGGCAAAGCTGCGATTCGGAAGGCAGCGCGGCCCCGGGCGCCAGCTGGCCCAGCAGGTCCATCGCGTCGTTGTAAGACCGCTTGAACACCGTGTCCGGCTTCATCGCCTGCCTTGTCCCTGTTTTTTACCGGGTAAGATACGGATTGCCTTTTATCAGACAAATCAGATTTTATCCATAAGGAAACAAGAGGGGGTCAAGGTGGTCGGGCAGGAGGGCAAGGGGGTGGTCCCGCAAGGGGTGGTCCGGGGCAGAGACCCCGGGGTGGTTCTGGGCCTGCGGCTCTTGTCCATCGGGCCGCTGTTGATCCTGGGTCTGCTGGTCGTCGGGGTGGCCCTGGTGACGCCGGCCTTCCTGAAGCCGATCAACCTTGGGAACATCCTGGCGCAGACCTCGGTCATCGCCATCGTCGCCATGGGGCAACAGCTGGTCATCCTGACGCGGGGGATCGACCTGTCGGTGGGCTCAAACCTCGCACTGTCGACCGTGGTGGGCGGTCTGGTCTTCCAGGCCTCGGGCGAGGCGGTGCCGGTGATCGCCGCCATGCTGGCGACCGGGGCGCTGGTGGGGGCGATCAACGGCACGGTCTATGTCTATGGCCGCCTGCCGCATCCTTTTATCATCACGCTGGCGACGCTCTCGATCTGCCGCGGCCTGGCCCTGGCGCTTGCTCCCGGCCACACGACCATGCGGGGGATGCCCGAGGCCATCGGAGCCCTCGGCGCGCAAAGCCTTTTGGGCCTGCCCCTGGGCGTCTTCGTCGTGGCGGCGGTTGCGGGGGTGCTGCTTGTCGTCACCCGCCTGATGGTGGCGGGGCGCTGGATCGCGGCGGTAGGGGGGAACCCGCAGGCGGCGGTCTCCATGGGCATCCCGGTCAAGGGCGTGCTGGTCGCGACCTATGTCATCTCGGGCCTTTGCGCCGGGATCGGGGCGGTGGTGCTGGCGGGGCGGACGGATGCGGCCTCGCCGGTCTATGGGCAGCTTCTGGAGCTGGACACGATCGCCGCCGTCATCATCGGGGGCGCGAGCTTCCTTGGCGGTCGGGGCCACCTTGGCCATGCGCTGATCGGGGCCGTCCTGATCGGGGTTATCCGCAACGCGCTCAACCTGCTGAATGTCGAGGTCTTTTACCAGATGGTCGCGCTTGGCGTCAGCATCGTGCTGGCGGTCGAGGCCGATGTCCTGCGCTCGCACCTGGAAGCCCGCGCCCGCGTCCTGCAAGCGAGGGCACAATGACCGATCCCATCCTGTCGATCCGCCATGCCCACGAGCGCTTCGGCGCCAGCCGGGCGCTGGACGATGTCAGCCTCGACGCCTGGCCCGGGGAGGTCACGGGGCTTCTGGGCGACAATGGCGCGGGGAAATCGGCGCTGGTCAAATGCATCAGCGGCATCCATGCGCTGGACGAAGGCCAGATGCTGCTGCACGGCGCGCCCGTCACCCTGACCTCTCCGGCGGCGGCGCGGGCGGCGGGGATCGAGACGGTGTATCAAGACCTCGCGCTGTTCGACAACCTTTCCCCGGCGCAGAACTTCTATGCCGGGCGCGAGATCGCGGGCCCCGCCTGGCTGCCCCGCCCCCTGCGCTTTCTGAACAAGCCCGCCATGCGCCAGAACGCGGCCGAGGTCATCGACCGCCTGCAGGTGCGCCTGCCGCACCCGGATACGCCCGTCGCCATGATGTCGGGCGGTCAGCGCCAGGCCATCGCGGTCGCCCGCGCCACGGTCTTTGCCCGCAACATCGTGCTCTTGGACGAGCCGACCGCCGCCCTCGGCCTGCGCGAGGCGCGCAAGGTTTTGGACCTGATCGCGCGCCTGCGCGACGCGGGCAATGCGGTGATCCTGATTACCCACAACATGGAACATGTCACCGAACTTGCCGACCGCGCCGTCGTGTTGCGCCAGGGTCGCAAGGTCGGAGAGCTGAAGCCCGAGGCGGGCAGCCGACAAGAGCTGGTCGCGCTGATCGTGGGCGCAGAGCAATGAGATGCCGGGAGGGCATCCAACATGGGAGGAAGAGAATGCGACTGCTGACACGATTGGCGGCCCTGGCCCTGCTGGCCGGACCCGCTTTGGCCGATGACGCCGTGAAGATCGGCTTCATCACCAAGTTCCCGGTGCCTTTCTACACGGCCATGGCCGATGCCGCCAAGGCCTATGCCCGTGCCGTCACCTTGGCCAACAAAAGTGGTCA